>JANXBN010000009.1 GCA_025060635.1 Candidatus Kryptonium sp.
AGGTGCGATTCAAACATTTTTTGAAAAATATGTCTATGAAATTTCATTGCCGTTTCAATCCCTCACAGGTGCGATTCGAACGAGGATAAAATGAGTTATTACATCACAAATTATATAAGTTTCAATCCCTCACAGGTGCGATTCAAACTTTTTTAACGATGTTGTAGAAATTTTTTCATACAAAAGTTTCAATCCCTCACAGGTGCGATTCAAACTATTTCAACGATGTAGCGGAAATTTTTTCATACAAAAGTTTCAATCCCTCACAGGTGCGATTCAAACGCAATGTATTTAAACATCGTTGATGGAGAAAAGTTCAGTTTCAATCCCTCACAGGTGCGATTCAAACTTGAGAAGCCTTTAAATTTGAAATTCATATATGAAATGTTTCAATCCCTCACAGGTGCGATTCAAACATTTTTAGTGTGAACTGGCAAGAGGTCGAACTAGAGGTTTCAATCCCTCACAGGTGCGATTCAAACCAAGGAGCCATTCCAGGTGACGTAGCGTTAAAATTAGTTTCAATCCCTCACAGGTGCGATTCAAACGATTTTTGTTAGTAAAAATGGTTTAGCCTTTCCTATGTTTCAATCCCTCACAGGTGCGATTCAAACCCGTATAACATTTATAGTATTGAAAATTATATTCGTGTTTCAATCCCTCACAGGTGCGATTCAAACATCACAAAATTACTTTTACCGTAAACTGGAAATTAATGTTTCAATCCCTCACAGGTGCGATTCAAACAAAGGATAGCTACTTTTACGCTGTTGTTGTAAATTCGTTTCAATCCCTCACAGGTGCGATTCAAACTCCTCCATTTTGTTTTTGTTTGTTTCACTTTAACTTCGTTTCAATCCCTCACAGGTGCGATTCAAACAAAAAATGCTGGTGCAGGGGGGAAAGCACGTCTTCCTGTTTCAATCCCTCACAGGTGCGATTCAAACAGATAAAGGAAGAGACGGGTCTTTCAAGGAGCGAGCGTTTCAATCCCTCACAGGTGCGATTCAAACCAAATTGAATGAGTTAAAGTTTTCAAAGGATAAAGAGTTTCAATCCCTCACAGGTGCGATTCAAACAGTAGTTACCATCTTTTAATTCGGTGCCTCTCAATTGTTTCAATTCCTCACAGGTGCGATTCAAACCTTGTGCTATTTAAATTGCCCCCATTTTCATATGGGTTTCAATCCCTCACAGGTGCGATTCAAACTCATATCCGCTGTATAAGACATAAGCCCCTCATAAATGTTTCAATCCCTCACAGGTGCGATTCAAACAAAGAAAATTTTTGAATCTAGCGTAGGAAGGTTTTTCGGTTTCAATCCCTCACAGGTGCGATTCAAACCAAGGTTAAAATGGACAAAAAATAAAAACAAATAAAAGTTTCAATCCCTCACAGGTGCGATTCAAACCGAAATGTAAAATGAAGTTGTTTTTTAACGATACTATGTTTCAATCCCTCACAGGTGCGATTCAAACTTGACAATTTGCCAAGCCTTGTGGGACAAATGAATTTGTTTCAATCCCTCACAGGTGCGATTCAAACCGCGGAAAAAATATTAGCAGTTTACAACCCAAAAAAGGTTTCAATCCCTCACAGGTGCGATTCAAACATATTGGATAATTGACGATGAGCTGAAAGGGGGCTGTTTCAATCCCTCACAGGTGCGATTCAAACCTGTCTTATATTATTCAAGCTACCTCCCAAAGGGTATCGTTTCAATCCCTCACAGGTGCGATTCAAACTAATTTACGATGTAAAGGAGTTTTGGAGTGAGTGTTTCAATCCCTCACAGGTGCGATTCAAACTGTTTTAAACCTTCAATAACGCCTTTATTTTGTTTGTTTCAATCCCTCACAGGTGCGATTCAAACTGAGTGAGTTTCAAATCAACTTCATCCTTAAATCTCAAGTTTCAATCCCTCACAGGTGCGATTCAAACTAAACGTTTTATTAAACAATGAAATTAAGGTAATTTAGTTTCAATCCCTCACAGGTGCGATTCAAACAAGGTAAAAAAATAAAAAACAAAATGGAGGAATTGCTAGTTTCAATCCCTCACAGGTGCGATTCAAACATGATTTCAATGACAAAACATTATTTGTCCAGCTCGTGTTTCAATCCCTCACAGGTGCGATTCAAACGATTATAGCAAGCATAACTTTCATAAATTTTTAACATGTTTCAATCCCTCACAGGTGCGATTCAAACACGCACTTGGTATAGGAAGAGACAAAATCGAAGTATAGTTTCAATCCCTCACAGGTGCGATTCAAACTATTATAAATGGTATTGAATCTCACGCAGAATATCATGTTTCAATCCCTCACAGGTGCGATTCAAACCCAGGGTAAAACAATACTTCAAACACTGCAAATCACACACTTAAATATAATAAATTCCCAATCAAAAGTCAAGCCCTTTTGTGTTAACTTTTACCCCCAATTTTGCCGAGGATCGGACTGACAAAGTGTCAAGGAAAGTGGCAAAGCGAAATAATTGATTGAAAGACAGTGAGATATTCGGAAAATTTATTGTTAACTTATTCACGCGATTCTCGGCAAACGAAATAACGAATATTGAAAACAAGCGAAAACCATTGACTTTTTCAACTCATTTTATTATCTTAAACCAAAAATCAACCACAACTATGAAAATGAAAGACAATTTCTGGGCCAATATCTTCAAAGGAAAAAAGAAAAAAGATCAGGAGGTTGAAGACATACTAAAAGAAGTTCCCGCCTTCTCACATCTTGACCCGAAAGAAATTTCTCTACTCGCCTCAATCGTCCACAAACGAGAATACAAAAAAGGTGAATTCATATTCTACCAAGGAGATCCAGGTCTTGGAATGTATATCATACAAGATGGCGAGGTCCTAATTCAATACACCGACCCAGATGGGAACAAAAAAGATTTAGCAATTCTAAGCGATGGGGATTTCTTCGGAGAAATAGCACTAATTGATGAATCGCCAAGATCAGCATCTGCAATCTGCAGAACCGACTCTCATATAATTGGCTTCTTTAGACCAGACCTCTTTGAAATAATTGAAAAACATCCAAAACTTGGAATAAAAATCGTCCTTAAACTTGCCGAAATAATCGCCGAACGACTTAGAAGAACAAATCAAGAAGTTGCCCAACTAAAAGCTGAACTTGAATCATTAAAATTGCTGTTGGAAAATAAAAACGCTCAAAAGTAATGACCGAAATAAAAAAAATTCTCGTCCCAATTGACTTTTCGGAACACTCGCTCCAAGCCCTTGAATACGCCAAGCTCTTTGCGGAAAAATTTAACTCTGAGCTTATACTGCTAAATGTAATTGAACCAGTCGTCTTCATACCTGATTTGACCATGGGACAAATTAACATCCCATCAATTGAAAACGAACTTATGCAAAAGTCGGAAGAAAAAATAAATCAGCTCGTCAATGATTTAAAAAATAAATACAATGTCCGAGGTACGGTGAAACTTGGGAAACCTTATGTTGAAATAATTGAGCTCTCAAAGGAAGAGAAAGTTGATCTTATCATCATTGGCTCACACGGTCACACAAGCGTTGAACATCTTCTCTTTGGTAGCACCGCGGAGAAAGTTATCAAAAAATCCACTTGCCCTGTTTTGGTAATAAGACCGCAACTTAAGAAATAAATTAAACTCCCTTCTCAAGCAACGCGCTCTCGCCAGCTTTTATTATCTTCAAAAAAGAATCAACTTTCAAACTTGCTCCACCAACAAGGGCACCGTCAACATCTGGTTGCGAAAGAAGTGAATACGCATTTTCAGGGGTAACGCTACCTCCATATTGTATTGTTAAGTTCTGTGCTACATCTTTGTTAAACAAATCAGATATCAAATCCCTAATAAATTTCTGTGCTTCCTGAGCCTGCTCGGGCGTGGCATTTCTTCCTGTCCCAATCGCCCATACTGGTTCATATGCGATCACAACATCTTTAAGTTGTTCATATGTTAAACCATCAAGAACTCCTTTAACTTGTTTTTCAAGAACTTCAAAGGTTTTTCCTGCTTCTCTTTCCTCAAGTGTTTCACCGACACAAACTATCGGCTTAAGTCCAAATTCAATTGCTCTTTTTACCTTTTTGTTTACAATCTCATCTGTTTCACCAAAATATCTTCTTCGCTCCGAATGTCCCAAAATAACATATTCACATCTAACCGATCTTAACATCTTAGGAGAAATCTCCCCTGTGTATGCGCCTTCAACTTCATAAAACATATTTTGCGCGCCAACTTTTATCTTCGTCTCTTTTAGAAGATCTGCAGTAATCAAAAGGGATGTGAAAGGTGGACAGACGACGACTTCAACATTTAAATTTTGACCGATAAGGTTGTTTTTCAACGGGAGCAAAAAATCAAATGTTTCTTTGATATCTTTGTTCATCTTCCAGTTTCCAGCAATTATCATCTTTCTCATTTTCAGGTTCTATTTGTTTATATTATGAGCATCCGCTTGTTGAGCCACAATTCGGGCAAACATAACAAGATCCTGACCTTTGCATTATGGTTCCACAGCTTGGGCAAGGTGGTGCATCGGATTGGGATTCAAAAATCTGCTTCTCATATTTTTCAATTACCTCGCTCTTAAGTTTTGTCTTGTCTAATTCAGTTGAATAAATTCCATTTAAAATGTCTGCGTAATAATCAACATTGCTTGGCTGTTCATCCGGCGTTAAAAACTTTTTACCGAGCCATCTAAAAATGTAATCAATTATTGATTTCGCAATTGGTATATCAGGATTGTTCGTAAATCCGCTCGGTTCAAATCTCATGTGACTAAATTTATCAACTAATACCTTTAATGGGACTCCATATTGAAGCGCAAGTGAAATAGCTGTCGCAAACGCATCCATCAATCCACTCAAGGTTGAACCTTCCTTGCTCATCGTTATGAAAATTTCCCCTGGGGTTCCTTCTGGATACATACCGACGGTTATATATCCCTCGTGTCCTGCGACGCTAAATTTATGTGTGATTGACTTTCGTTCGTCTGGAAGTCTCCGACGCACAGGTTTAAATTCAATTTTCTTTTCTTCCTCTGTTGTTTTTTTGTCATCAATGCTGGTTGAAAGTGGTTGCGTTCCTTTGCTACCATCACGATAAACAGCGATTGCTTTTATACCCATTTTCCATGCGTCAATGTATAACTGCATTATGTCGTCAACGGTCACATCGCTTGGCATATTTACTGTTTTTGAAATTGCCCCAGATATAAACGGTTGAACAGCTGCCATCATCTTAACATGTCCCATATAGTGGATAAACCTTTGGCCCTTTGCTGGCTTAAATGCACAATCAAACACTGGAAGATGTTCAGGTTTCAAATGCGGTGCGCCCTCAATTGTGTCGTTTTTGTCAATGTAATCAACAATATCTTTTATCTGTTTATCTGTATAGCCAAGTTTCTTAAGTGCAAGCGGGACTGTGTTATTCACAATCTTTAAAAATCCACCGCCGACAAGTTTCTTATACTTAACAAGTGCTATATCTGGCTCAATCCCAGTCGTATCACAATCCATCATAAAGCCGATCGTCCCAGTTGGAGCTATCACCGTCACTTGCGAATTCCTATAACCATATTTTTGTCCAAGTTCGTAAGCTTCTTTCCATACTTTTTTTGCCTCATCATATAGTTCCTCAGGTATCAAATTTTTATCAATTTTATCAACATACGACATATGTTTTCTTATCACGCCAAGCATAGGTTCTCTGTTAAGTTTAAATCCTCTAAACGCTCCCATTTCCTTTGCTATCAAGGCTGATTGCCTATATGCTTCGCCTGTCATAATTGCTGTTATAACTGCAGCATAAGCTCGCGCTGGATCGCTATCATATGGGAGCCCCAAAGACATAAGCAAAGCCCCAAGATTTGCGTAACCTAAACCAAGAGGTCTATAATCGTGGCTGTTTTTTTCTATTGCCTTGGTCGGATAACTTGCGTTATCAACTATGATTTCTTGCGCCGTTATCATAATATCAACTGCATGACGGAAAGCTTTGATATCAAAAGTTCCATCATCATTTCTAAACTTCATCAAATTCAATGATGCGAGGTTGCAAGCTGTGTCATCAAGGAACATAAATTCTGAACAAGGATTGCTTGCGTTTATTCTGCCTGTATTCGGGCATGTGTGCCAATTGTTGATAGTTGTATCATACTGCATTCCTGGATCTCCACAAATCCACGCTGCTTCAGCTATCATTCGCATTATATCTCTTGCTCTATATGTATCGCATATTTCGCCGGTTGTGACATATCTTGTGTGCCATTCTTTATCTTCCAAAACTGCTTTCATAAATTCATCTGTAACTCTGACCGAGTGATTTGCGTTTTGAAATTGCACTGAATCATAAGCTCCTCCTGGGACATTAAATCCTGGATCGTATCCAGCTTTTATTAAAATATGCGCTTTTTTCTCTTCTTCTGCCTTTGTCTTTATAAAATCAATGATATCTGGATGATCAACATTGAGTATGACCATTTTAGCAGCTCTTCTTGTCTTTCCACCGCTTTTTATGACTCCTGCGAACGCATCAAATCCACGCATAAATGAAACAGGACCGCTTGCGATTCCGCCTCCTGAAAGTTTTTCTTTTGATGAGCGAAGTGTTGAAAAGTTCGTTCCAGTGCCAGAGCCATACTTAAAAAGCATCCCTTCAGTTTTAACGAGCTCAAGTATTGATTCCATCGTATCTTGAACTGAATTTATGAAGCAGGCGGAAGCCTGAGGTTTTTCCTCAATTCCAACATTAAACCAAACAGGTGAATTGAAAGAAGCATACTGGTTAACAAGCAAATAAACAAGCTCATTGTAAAAAATATCTGCATCTTCATCGCTTGCAAAATATCCATCTTTTATTCCCCAATTAGTTATCGTCCTTGCAACTCTATCAATCAACTGCTTAACACTGTATTCCCTCTCTGGGGTACCAATTTGACCGTGAAAATACTTTGAGACAACTATGTTAGTTGCAAGCATAGACCATTTTGCTGGAACTTCAACTCCCTTTTGCTCAAAAATAACTTCTCCTCTTTCGTTAGTTATAACCGCATCTCTTTTATCCCATTCAATCTCATCAAATGGATGAACACTCGGCTTTGTAAAAAATCTATTAAACTTTAAACCTTTCGTTGATGCTTTTGAAGAGGACAAAACTTCTTCCCCAAGGGTGTTTGCTTCAACACCCGCTGTTTTTTTCTTAACTTCCTCCATAAATACCTCCCAAATTGTTTTTTAAATTTATATAAAACTCCTACGAGGAGCTTTCGCTATCACAAATTTTAACTGCTGTTGGCTTCAATATAATAATCAAAAACGGAATTGTCAAGTCAAAAACTTAAGAGAAAAACTTTAAATAAATCAACACCCCCCGTTAATCTATTAACAGAGATTCATTTAAAAATTGAAGAATGCCCGCGCCGAAACGCGCGGACGAGGTAGAATTTAAATGTTAAGAACTAATCCCTCAACTCGGTCAATGATTTTCGTATTATCTCAATACCTTCATCAACCTCTTCTTTCGTTATCGTAAGCGGTGGTCTAAATCTTATTGATCTTTCACCACAGCCGATCATAATTGCACCGTTTTCGTAAACTTTCTTCAAGAACTTCTTCCTAAACTCAGCATCTGGCAAATCAAAAGCACACATCAAACCACGACCACGAGCATTTGAAATTATCTCCGGAAATTCAGCTTGTAATTCAACTAACCTATTCAATAAATGCTCTCCGACAACCCTTGCGTTCTCAAGAAGGTTCTCCTCATGTATGACCTCAAGTATCCTTGCAAATCTGACCATGTCGGTCAAATTCCCACCGAATGTTGAATTTATCCTGCTTGAAACATGGAAGACATTGTCCTTCACCTCATCAACTCTCTCGCCGACGAGAATTCCACAAACCTGGGTTTTCTTTCCAAACGAAATTATATCTGGTTTGACGAAATGTTCATGCGCCCACATCTTTCCAGTTAACCCGATGCCAGTTTGAACTTCGTCCATGATATACATAATTTCATTTTCGTCGCATATTTCACGCAAAGCGACCAAAAATTCCTTTCTGAAGTGATTATCTCCACCCTCTGCTTGAATCGGCTCAATTATAAGTGCAGCTATATTGTGACCATACTCTTTTATAGCTTCCTTTATCTGGTTCAGTGCAAGCTTCTCTTCCTCCTCAACTTTCTTGAGATTTTCTTCGTTCAAAGGGAATTTTATCGCTGGATTATGGATGCGAGGCCATTTAAACTTTGGAAAGTATTTATGCTTTATCGGATCAGTGTTTGTAAGCGAAAGAGTATATCCGAGTCGCCCGTGAAATGCATGCCTAAAATGAATTACAACCATCTTTGATTCGTCTTCTACAGATTTGTAAAACCCACGCTCAAGATTTTTCTGCATCTTCCAGTCAAACGCAACTTTTAACGCGTTTTCAACCGCCGGAGCCCCACCCTCTATGAAAAAGGCATACTTAAAATAATTTGGTACTGCGAGATTGAAAAATGTCTCAACGAACTCAGCATACTCAGCTGGATAAATATCAGAAAGCGTTGGCTTATTGATCGCAACAAGTGTAAGTTTTTCAATAAAATCTTTCTCAAGCAGCTTAGGATGATTCATCCCAAGGGCTGAAGACGCAAAAAATGAAAACAAATCAAGATATTTTCTTCCCGTTTTCGCATCAACAAGGTATCTGCCTTGGCTGTTTTTAAGATCCAAAACCATTTCAAATCCATCAGCAAGAATGTGCTTTGAAAGTGTGGTGTGAACCTCGTTGGGGGAAATTCTTATCTTCATCTATCACTTCCTTTTTTGTTATTAACTCACCTTAAATTTAAAAACTCATCCTGTAAAATCAAAAAACGATTCCAGCCAATAAATGCATTTAAAAAATTAATCACCACAGCCATCAACGCCTCGTCCTCCCTAAAATCTGTTTGCGTGAAAAGATTGATTTAAGTCACTTTAAAAATCTTCAGATTTTTGCTAAATTTGTAAAAAAATAAAGGTTAAAAACGAAATGAACGAGCCAAGATATTTATCCGAATACCTTGAGGACATCGTGACGGAAGAAGAAACAAAACCGAAGGCAAAAACAAACGGCAAAATAGATTGGAAATACATCTTGATTCTGCTTTTACCCTTTGGAACTCTTATATTGATTGGATTGATACTTTTCAAAAAACTCTATAGAAAAAACGGAGAGAAATTGGAGTCAGAAAGTAAAAACGGCGCCAGATGAATTTCTAAATCCTCATCTTCGCATAAAATCTAAAAAACCTATAGTTATAAACGCTTGAGCCGTATTTCTCATATTGAGCATAAATCTCAAATCTGAACAGATCAAGCTTTCCGTAAACTCTATAGTTCAAAGAAGTTGGATATTGAGGATTTTTTGCAATTGCTCCGGCAACACCAATCGTAAACCTTTTGAACAAGATTTGCTCAATGTTAACTTCTCCCCAATATGTTGAAAGTTCATTCGGGGTCCAATACGGAATTGAGTTCACATAAATAGAATCAAAATCCTCAAAGGCGTAAAAACCAACAAAAAGCAGCTTGGGATTTTCCCTTGAAACGAACAAGTTGAGATAACTTCCAAATGTTCTCTTTATGTTTCCGTCGGAATAAATTCCGTAGTCAAAAAGAAAGCTTAAACCAAGGGGGCTTAAGATCTGGTTATAAATTGTCACTGTGAAGTTGTCAATTCTGATTTTCCCATCTATCGCTCTGACCCCTTCTCGGTTCTCGCTCCTTCTGTATATAAATTGTGGATAAATTCTATCAAACGCATTCAAACCGAGCGCAAATCGCCAAACTGGGAAATTTTGTGCGCCATATTTAAACCCGCCACCACCAACTTCAAAATAATTTCCACGAGAAAAGTTGTATCTCAAATTAAAACTTCCCCCAAACCCATTGCTTCTCTCGTTAATTCTATCGTCAATGATCTTAACTTGCTCTAAATTGAAACTCAACTCCCAAAATCTATTGATAAAAATCCTCATCTCAAATGGATAGGTCATTCTCGTAAGTTTATTTGTATCTCTAAACCATCTTGCCTCGCCGACGAAATAGCTTGAGTAGTGAGATCTTATTTCATCAAGTATTTTCTTAGCGGTTTGGTTTTCTGGTTCAACTTGGATTAATCTCATCGCATAATTTTTCGCCTCATCCCATTCCCCAGAGTAATAGTGTAGTTGCATTGCAAGATCCAAGGCATCTCTATGTCCGGGATTTTTCCTGAGAAGTTTTTTGAGTTCTTTCTTTGCTTCCTCATTTTTGCTATTCCAAACGAAAAGCTGGCACAAAAGCCAATGATAATTTAAACTATCTGGGAACCTAATTGTAAGTTTTTGGTAAAGCGGGATAGCTTTCAATTGTTGATTGTTCCAAACATATTGCTGCGCAAGATAAGCGATTGTTTCGTAATCTTGTGGATTATGTTCAATAATTTTTTCATATAGTGGAATTGCATCGCTCGGTCTATTGTTCCAGATGTAAAGGTTTGCGAGCGTTCTATAAAAATTAACACTATCTGGATACAACTTGATTAGATTTTCATAAATTTTAATTGCGTCGTTTTGTCTTCCGCTCCATAAATACCATTGTCCAAGGTTCGTGAGTATATCGTGGTCAATGAATCCATTTTTTATGAGAGTTTCATAAACATTGATAGCGCCTTGCAAATTTTCAGTCCAGAGATAAAGTTCAGCAAGGCGTTTTGCAATCCTCAAATCGTTTGGCTCGTTCTTGAAAAGATCGCTGTAAATTTCTACTGCTTTTTTGAGATCTCCGTTTGCGATGTGAAATTCTGCTTGACCAATTCTTTGTGTTTTGCTATTTTGCGCAAAAGTGAAAATGTGTGATATCACAAGCGAGATTAAAAGTAGTTTTTTCACCTTTCAAAGTGTTAAGTTTTTAATTTGCTTTAGAACATATTCCCTTATCTTTGAAGGTTCTGGCGAGCGCTTTAGAATTTTTCCGTTTTCAATTACTTTTTCAAGAAGTGGCTTAAATCCTTTCCTATTGAACTTCTCGTTTGCTGGTAGGATGATTCTCTCACCAGTTTTTTCGTTCACATAAACCTGTTTCTCTCCAGATAATTTTCCGCGCTTTGCTATTGGTTTGCCATCAATTTCAACGATGTCCATTGCGAAGTCAAGCACTGGAGCACTACTTATCGTAGTGCCGACGCCATAAGCATCAGCAACTTCATTCAGCTGTTTTATAATTTCCTCATCAATTCCACCGCTTACGAAAATTTTAACATTTTTAAAACCACGGATATCAAGTTCCCATCTAACTTCCCTCAATATAGCAAGAAAATTTCCTCGTCTTGAGGTTGGAGTGTCAAGGCGAACTCCATAAAGTTTTCCGCCCAAAGCCTCGGCAATACGTATCGCTTCAAATTTTTCATCCGTAAATGTATCAATCAATGCGATCCTTGGAATTTTGGGATCAATTATCTCATCAAATGCTTTAACAGCTTCAAGCGTATCTCCAAACAAGAGTATCATAGCATGTGGCATGGTTCCACTTGCTGGGATTCCAAGCAATTTTGCTCCAATTGGAGTCGCAACACCATCACAACCTCCGATATACGAGCTTCTATCTATCATCGGAGTTATAGCCGGATGCATTCGCCTTGCTCCGAAATGAACGACAATTTTATCTCCCGCTGCAAGCTTGCATCTTGCAGATTTAGTTGCTATTCCCGACGCTTGACAAATTAATCCAAGTATCGCCGTTTCATAAACAGCAAAATCAAGATACATTCCTTCAATCGTCATCACTGGTTCGTTTGTTCTGAAAACCGTTCCTTCCGGCATTGCTTTAACAGTGACAGGTAAGCCCTCAAGAAGCGTTAAAACCTCATCAAGCCCCACGAAAACTCCCCACTGATAATTTGAAGGGAATTTTTTAACAACAAATTCAACTTTGACATACCTGTTTATCCCTTTCGCTTTGAGGACATTTATCGCTCTTTCAAAATATACATCTGTCACTTTGCCCGCCTTTATATCTTCAGGGCTAACTATATTGAACATCGCTTACCTCCGTTTGTTTTGCTTCGGTAAGATTGAAGTATAAATTTTCAATCTCGCTTATGTATTTTTCAAAGCTAAATTTCTCACGCGCAGTTTCTCTTGCTTTTTTCCCGAGCTGTTTAGCCAACTCTTGGTTGTTTATCAAAAATTTTATCTTTTCAGCCAGATCTTGATAGTTCCCTTTTTCAAAAAATAATCCATTTTCACCATCTGAAATTATGTCCAAAAATCCTGCGCTTTTTGTTGCAACGACCGGCAATTCCGTTGCCATTGCTTCAACAAGCGAAAGGCCGAAGGCTTCTGCATGCGATGGCGCAACGAAAATATCCACACCGCATAAAATATCATTAATATCCCTTCTAAATCCAGTCCATACCGTTTTGTCTTCAATGCCCAACTCTTTTTCAAGCTCTTGCAACTTCTTTGCATAGTTAAGCTCGCCAACCGTCGGTTCGCCAACAATTAACAACTTAACATTTTTAATTTCCTCGCTTAAAATTTTGAATGCCTTGAACAAATCCTCGTGTCCTTTCCCGGGACTGAAACGGCTGACAATACCAATTACAACTTCATCTTTAAAACCAAACTCTTTCCTTATCTTCTCGCGTCTATCTTCTCTAAATTTAAACTTATCAACATCAATTCCAAGATGAATTATTCTGACTTTCTCTTTTCCAACCGGCAGATTTTTCAAAAATCCGTTTGCGACATCTCTTGAAGGTGCTATCACAAATTTGATCTTTTTATAAATAAATCGGTGAAACAAATCTTTTTTATTGCTTCCGATGCCGATTTGCGGTTCAAAGATGGCGTTGATATTTTTCCCAAGCCAGAAGCTTACAAGCGAGATGAGTTTAACATCGTGCGAACGAAATATGTGGACGACATCAAAGTTTCTTCGTTTCAGGACATCGCATAATTTCCTAAAGTTTTCAAAAAATCCACTGCCCAATTCAATGATATTTATCTGACTTCCGTTTTCACTCTGGGATTTCCTTATCTCTTGATATAATCTACCTTCGTAATTGCAAGCGATGCTAACATTATATCCTTTTTCGGACATTTTTCTTGCGAGCCGTAAAATGTTCATCTCAAGCCCGCCCCAGCTGACAGCTGATGTGACATAGAGTAGTTCAAGGCTCATTTCACTGTGCTGAATATTTTATTTATGGAGTAAACAATTCCAACCACAAACCAAAAAATTGTCATAATTTCAGCATCTCCAAAGTTCCATTCAAACATTCCACTTACATGAAAAGCGACAAAGATCCCAAGCCCAGATAACAGAAAATCTCTTATCACAGGATAAGCCGAAAGGTTCTTATAAAAGATAAACATATCAATCAACATTCTTATAAAAAGCCCGATTATAAAAGCAAAGCCGACAATGCCGAACAAAACAAGCCACATGACAAAATTATTATGAAGATGCCCATGTCTTTCACTTGCTGGAGGATTCGGTCTAAATTTAATGTAAACCTTGTAAAGGTCAATATCCCCGTAACCAAGTAAAGGTTTTTGCAAAAACATCTTAAATCCAGTTTTCCACATCATATACCTTGCAACAGTTGTCTCCGAACCTAAAACTTCAGAAACATGCGCGTATCTATATTTCAGCGGGAAAAATAAATAAAAAACAACCACAAGAAAGACCCAGCCCGGGAAAAAGTATCTATACCTCAAAATAACAATCAAAAACAGCCCAGCGATGAATCCAAGCCAAGCGCTTCTTACAAATGTAAGAAGAAATGTAAGATATGTTGGAGCCATGACGAGAAGTATAATTGCTCTTCTCCTAAAGCTTATTTCTCTGTCAAGATAAAGCGGAAATAGAAGAAGCAAAGTTATCATCTTCAACTCGCCCGCCGTCATAAATGCTTGAAAAACACCAACCCATAAGATATCAAGCCGAAAATAATAAACTACAAGCTCTACAACTGAAGCAATTGCCGATACAACACCAATTGCGAAGATCGTATTGTAAATTCGTTCAACATCTTTGAGCGTGAATATCGCCATATAAAAAACTGCAATCAAAAGCACACGCCTAGATTGAAAAAATGCCTCCGCTTTATAATCAGAAAAGAGAGCACTTAAAATTTCAACCAAAACGAAAGCAAAAAAGAATAAATCAAGGTTTGTCTTAAGACCTTTGATCTCATCACGATTCAAAAGCATCCTCAAAACGAAAAGCAATCCAGCAATAGCAAACGAAATTGAAGATACCCCGATTGAGAAAAAAACGCTTATAACTTGAAGCACGAGAAAGATGTAAATCAAAACTTCGTAATTTTTTGACAAAACAAATTCTTTTAGATTCAATTTTGCTCCATTTTTGTTTTCACACGACTTGGTAAACAAAATATGGGAAAGAAATCTTTAAAGATTAAACTGCATTTCATAGAGTTTTCTGTAAAGTCCATCTTGCTTTATGAGTTCTTCGTGCCTTCCTTGTTGAACGATTCTCCCATTCTCAAGGACAATTATTCTATCAGCATTTCTTATTGTTGAAAGTCGGTGGGCTATTACGAAAACCGTCCGATTTTTCATCAATCTTTCAATCGCCTCCTGCACAAGGATTTCAGATTCAGCATCAAGGTTGCTTGTTGCTTCATCAAGGATCAAAATTGGTGGATTCTTAAGCAAAGCTCTTGCTATAGAAATTCTCTGTCTTTGACCACCTGAAAGTTTCGTCCCACGCTCACCTATCACCGTGTCGTATCCTTGTGGAAGTTGCATTATGAAATCATGCGCATTCGCTGCGATCGCAGCTTCAATTATTTTTTCCATCGGATAGTTTTCAAGACCATATGCAATGTTGTTTTTAACGGTATCATTGAATAAAATCGTTTCTTGCGTAACTATCCCAATCTTATCACGCAATGATTTTATCTTTAACAATCTCAGATCAATTCCATCAATTAAAATTCTTCCCTTCGTTGGATCATAAAACCTTGGGACCAAGTCAACAAGTGTTGATTTCCCAGCGCCACTTGGTCCGACAATTGCAAGTATTTCGCCTTTATTAACGATGAGATTTATGTTTTTAAGCACAAAATCACCATTTCTTTTTCCATCGTAAGAAAACCAGACATCCTCAAAGACAATTTTATCTTTGAACTCTTTAAGTTCAATTGGATTCTCAACCTCTTTTATCTCTGGTTCAATATCAAGTATCTCAAAAACTCGCCTAGCTGCAGCTGTTGATTCTTGGATTCTGTTATTTACAGTTGTAAGTTCCTTAACAGGTCGCATAATTTGAAAAATTGCTATTAAAAATGTCAAAAACTCGCTTGCTCTCATCGTCCCGAGTTCAAGCACTTGCATGCCACCATACCAAATTATAACTACTCCAGCTATAACGCTTAAAAATTCAGTTATCGGAGGTGCAAGGTTTCTTATCCTCGCAATTTTAAGCAATGACTTGAAATATCTCCAAGTTTCCCTTTGAAATTTTTTATTCTCAAATTCTTCCATTCCAAACGCTTTCACGACCTTAACTCCAGTTATCGTCTCCTGAAGCACGGAGGTTATATCAGCCATCCGCTCTTGCGTGGTCCAACTTTCCTTATGTATTCTCAAACCGAGATTACTTATAAAATAAAGAGCAAACGGGAAAACAAGAAGCGATATCAGAGTCAACTGCCAACTTAACGAAATGGCTATCCCGAGAAAGACGATGATCAAAAGAGGTTCCCTTATTAGATTCAAAAATGTCGCGGAGATGCCATGATTTATCACTGCTACATCATTTGTTATCCTTGAGATCAAGTTGCCGGTCCTTTCGGCGGTAAAATAGTTAAGCGAAAGCGTGTGAAGATGTTCGTAAACTTGATTTCTTATGTCCTTTATAAGTCCTTGTTCAACATAAGCCATGAAATATGCCTGAAGATATCCGAAGACATTTTTAAGAAGAAACGCGATTATTATGACGAGACAAATTTTTAACAATGCTTCAGAATGAGTGCCAGAGAAAACATATTTAAATAAGAATCCGAAAAACTCCTTTTTCATCTCGTTGAAGAATCCCGTCCCAGAAGAAGCACCTATTTTCCCCAGTGCAGACATGTAGTCCTGAGAGAAAAGCGTTTCAAGAAGTGGAATGGCAAGATAAATTGATACACCACTGAAAATTGAAAACAATATCGTGAAAAAAATAGAAAGAACAAGATGTTTCCAATAAGGTCGCACATAACCCAGCACTCTAAAAAATACCTTCAAACTACCCATTGAATTTGTCCTTCGCTCTTGACTTGACATTTTGCGTTTCCCAAATTTTCATATATGTTTGTAGTTTCGTCATCGCATGGTTTAAAGAAACCATCAATCCGTAAACCCCATCTAAAAAACCACGCTTTAAAATAAAATGTCCTAAAAAAGCAAAGAAAGGAACGAAAATTATGTGATACCATCTTACCTTTTTGCCCGACTTTTCTTCAGCGCTTAAACTTGAATAGCGATTTATCTTCTCAAATGTCTCAAACAAATCAACATGCGTCAAATGTATCAAACCTTCCTTCAAATACCCCGTTTTTCCATTGACGATGAATTTCTCGTGAACCTTTCGCAAAGTGACACTTCCTTTTCCCCTCCTGAAAAGACGAAGTTGATAGTCAGGATACCAACCGCACGATTTTATCCATTTGTCAAGAAAAAAATTTTTCCTTGGGATGTAAAATCCGTCGTATTCAGTTTCGTTTTCAAGCGTCTTTTCAATTTCTGCTCTCAGCTCTTGTGTAACCCTTTCATCTGCATCTAAACTTAAGATCCAATCTCCAGTTGCTTTCTCAATCGCAAACTGTTTTTGGAGCGCATACCCTTCCCATTTCTTCACGAAGATTTTATCCGTGTATTTTTTCGCTATCTCAACTGTTTTATCTTTGCTTTCTGAATCAACGATGATTATCTCATCCGCCCATTTAACACTTTCAAGGCAATCTCCAATGTTTTTCTCTTCATTTCCGGTAATTATCACAACGGACAATGTTTTTCTGTTCTTTTCCATCTCTATGCGCCGAAACCCAAAATTTTTGGAATTCCTAAAACCCCATCAGGATAATCGTCGCTCGTCAATTGTCTCATTTTCTTTTCAAAAAGATCGTAAAGATAAATTTCGGATTCGTTTTCAAAACCCTTATCAAAAATTATCTGCGTGTCGTTTATGAACCTGAAATTAAAAAGCCCGTTTCCGGAGTTTATTCGGTTGAGGATCCTTTTTTCAACATCAAAGAAATAAATTTCGCCTGTTTTCACATTTCTTCTCTCAACTGCTTCAGGTGTGATGTTTACAATTCTAAAAACTAAATATGTCCCATCTGAATTCCAATCAAGTTGTTCAATCTTCCAACTTGTCTCAAAAATTTTAAATTCATCAAGATCACTGATCAAGTAAATCTTTTTGACGCCAAGCGTAATGTCTTCCCTTATTTCAACTCTCCTTTTACCATTTGGTGCGATCATTTTTAAATCAAGCGTTTCCTCAGGAAACTCCCCCTTTCTCCAGTCGTATTCTTTCTCTTTCGTGTAGAGCAATTCTCCATCTGAACTAAATCCGTAAATTTCAAGTTTGAAGTTTTCGTTGGTTTGATAGCCACCACTTATTCTGTGAACTTCAACTGTATCAGAATTTAACCATCGTATTTTAACGCTCCACGAGTCTTCAAATTTTTTCAAAAGAGCTACTTCGCCAGTTGCAACATCAAAAAGATAAATTTGAGGATTTTTTATTGTTAGAAATCCTGCACCAATTGTTCCCTCAAAATCAGCTGTTTTAAAAAGTGCGATATCGCCAGCAGGGGAGAACTTTATCTCCCAAACGCTTGCAAATGTATCAGGAAGAATTTTCTCAATTTTATAATCGTCTAAATTGATCCCGTAAATTGTCGGCACCGAATCCCTTTGCGAGATGAAATAAACATAAGAGACATCCGGCAGACCTTGAGTCACTGGAACTTTTTTAATTTTTTGCTTACACCCAAACGCAAATGTCAAAAGAACACACAAGACAAAAATTTTAATCTTCACAGGCAATGCTCACGAGTTTATTTTTCACGACGACAATTTTTGATATCTTCTTTCCACTTAAATACTTTTGAACTCCAGCATCGTTCAAGACGATATTTTTAAGCGTTTCATCGTCAAGATCAATCGGTACTCTTATTCTTGCTCTCACTTTTCCGTTAACTTGTGCAACAACTATAACTTCTTCTTCCTTCAATGCGTTTTCATCAGGTTCAACCCATTTGCTCCCGACGAACAAACTTTCTTTTTCACCCGAGATCTCCCAAAGCTCCTCCGCAAAATGTGGAGCAAGTGGAGCGAGCATTATGATAAATCTCTTCACACAGTGGACGAAAACCTCTTTCGTTAAATCATCGTAGAGATTTGCTTCAAACTCCGAAAGCAAATTAAAAAGCTCCATAAGTGAAGAGATAGCGGTGTTAAAATTAAATGTGTCAATATCGTTCGTTACCTTCTTTATCGTTTTGTGCGTTTTTCTGTAGATTGCTTTAGCATAATCACTAAGCGCGTCAATCTCGTATTTATCCTTTGGCTTTACATTTCTCAACAATTCCTTATTTTCAAGGACGAAGTTATAAACTCTGTTAACAAATCTCCACATCCCATTTATGCCTTCATCGCTCCAATCGCCCCCTTCATCATATCTTCCCATAAACATAAGATATAACCTGAAAACATCAGAGCCATATTTACTTACAAAGTCATCCGGGTTTACAACATTACCTTTGCTCTTTGACATCTTTGCTCCCTTATTCGTGATCGTCCCTTGGTGATACAAGCTCAAGAATGGTTCATCAAATTCAAGATAACCAGCGTCTCTCAAAGCTTTAGTTATAAATCTTGCATATAGCAAGTGCATCGTTGCGTGCTCTGCTCCGCCGACATATTTATCCACAGGACACCAAATTTTAACGAGCTCTTTATCAAAAGGCGCTGTGTCAAGATGTGGCGTTAGATAACGAAGGTAATACCAAGATGAATCAACAAATGTATCCATAGTATCTGGATCTCTTCTTGCGGGACCTCCACAATTTGGACAAGTAGTGTTCATAAATTCTTCGCATCTTGCAAGTGGGGATTCACCTGTCGGTTTGAAATCAACATTATAAGGTAATAAAACAGGGAGTTGATCTTCTGGAACTGGAACTTCACCGCATTTTTCGCAATAAACAATCGGGATCGGAGCACCCCAATATCTTTGTCTTGAAATCAACCAATCACGCAAACGATACTTTACAGATTTCCTCGCTATTCCTTCTTTGCCCAAATCCTCAACGATCTTCTCCCACGCTTCTTCGGAGCTCATACCGTCATATTTCCCCGAATTTATCATGATCCCAGGCTCAACATAAGCACTTTCAAGTTCATCTTCTGGATTTGTCCCAGGCTGAAGAATAACTTTTCTAATTGGGAGATTAAATTTTTTCGCAAACTCAAAATCTCTTTCATCATGTGCAGGAACGCCCATAACTGCACCTGTCCCATAGTGAATCAAGACATAATCAGCAATCCAAATTGGAATTTTTTCCTTAGTTGCGGGATTGATCGCATAAGAACCAGTAAATACACCAGTTTTTTCCTTTTCAGTTGAAGTTCTCTCTATCTCGGTTTCATGGGCAACGAAGTCAAGATACGCTTGGATTTGCTCTTTATATTCAGGTTTTACAATTTTTTCAACGAGTGGATGTTCTGGGGCAAGGACTACATAAGTTGCGCCGAAGATCGTATCAGGTCGCGTTGTGAAAACTGTAAACTTATCGCCGGTATCAGCAACAACAAAATCAATTTCCGCACCTATGCTCTTCCCGATCCAATTTCTTTGCATGATTTTCGTTTTCTCAGGCCAATCAAGCTTATCAAGGTCGTTTAAAAGTTCTTCTGCATATTGAGTGATCTTGAAAAACCATTGTGTTAAAAATTTTCTCACGACCGGCGTCCCACATCTCTCACAAGCACCATCAATCACTTGTTCATTTGCGAGCACAGTATTACAACTTGGACACCAGTTAACAGGACCTGGGGCTCTATAAGCAAGTCCCATTTTATAAAGTTGAAGGAAAACCCACTGCGTCCACTTGTAATATTCAGGTTTAGATGTATCTATCTCATGATCCCAATCATACATTGCACCGATTTGCTTCAGCTGTTGACGAATGACATTTATATTTTGTTGAGTGCTATCGTGGGGATGGATCCCTGTTTTAATTGCGTAATTTTCAGCAGGCAAACCAAAAGCATCATATCCCATTGGCTCAAAAACATCGTATCCCTGCATCTTTTTCAATCTTGCCCATGTATCTGTTGGTCCGTAATTATACCAATGTCCGATATGTAGCTTATCTGCTGATGGATAAAGAAACATAACAAGGCAATAAAGTTTACGCTTGGGATTTCTTAAATCAACCTTGTAAATTTTTTTCTCCTCCCAATATCTTCGCCATTTTTCCTCAACTTCTTGAAAAGGATAACGAACCTGCATCTCTTTTTCTTCACCTCAAAATTTATTTTTAAGTTTTACGGGCAAATAAAAATAAACATAAATAGCTTCAAAATTTTCGCTCAATTTTCAAAGCAGAGAAAGTTGCATTGAATCTTGCTTTTGCGGTGGCTTCCCGAGCTTTCCCTTCTGTCGGAAGTAAATCATCGCTGTTTCAATGCTACCGAGCCGTAATCTTTTCTTTAATTCCTCTGGTGTCGCTCCATTTTCAACCATTATCATAGCCGCTGTGTGTTTAAGAGAATAAGGGGTTAACTTTCTGTTTCTACCTTTTTTAACGCCAGATTTCTTTAAATACTCACTTATGATTATTCTAATTCCTTTGTTCGTTAATCTTTCACCCATATTCTTTGGACCCAAGCTCACAAACATCGGCTGATCTGGCTCCACAGGTTGACGCTTTCCACGAATGGTGAAGTAATCGTGAAGTGCCTTGACGACATCATCAGGAACTGGCACAACTTCATCCTTCACATCCTTTCCCTTGCCCTGAACATAAATTATATACTGATCATTAACGATCTTCAAATCTCCAACATCAGCATTTGAAAGCTCAAGTTCGCTCATTGCGCATCCAAGCATCATTTTAATCATCGCATAATCCCTATATCCTGCTTCATCTTTCTTTTCAACACTTGAAAGAAGTTGGTCTATTTCTTCCCAAGTCAAGAATTCCCTGCTGTGAGATGTGGGTCTTTTATTACCCGGGATTCTCTTAGCTGGATTTTTCTCTATGACTCCAATCACTTTAAGATATTCACAAAAGCGACGAAGCGCCGTTAGATATGTTGAAACAGAAACTGGGGAAAGCTTTTTTATATGCGTCAAATAATCTCTATATCTTTGGACATCTTCAACAAGGAAACGAAATTTCTTATCAACCGCAAACCATCTCAAAAACTCCCGCAAAGCCCTTGTATAGGTCCCTTTTGTGTCCTCGCGCTTACTTGAAAGTTCGTTTGAAAAATTTTCAAAGTGTTGCGTCAACTCTTCAAGTGTCATCACCACTGGCTTAAACTCATCCCTTATCATCTTCGCACAAAAACAAAATTACTTTTTTAAAAATTTACAAATTGAGCCAAAGATTTGCAAGTTGGAAAACTTCCTTTTAAATTTTTAACGCAATTTCCCCAGCGATTCACCTTTAACAAAAAATGATTGAAAATGAATGAAAAATTTACGCAAAAATTAAAATTCGTTCTGGTGATTTTAATTGTTTTCTTCGTGGTTGAATTAACGGCTGGATTTCTCACAAACAGCCTCGCTCTTATCTCGGATGCTGGTCATATGGTCACCGATATTTTTGCGATAGTGGTAAGCTTGCTTGGTTTTAAAATCGCCGTAAGTAGAAGCACAAAAAATAAAACTTATGGATTTTACAGAGCTGAAATAATCGCCGCTTTTATCAACGGGATATTGCTAATTCTGATTTCTGGTTATATTTTGATTGAAGCGTTTGAACGGCTGAAAAACCCACCTGTTGTTAAAGGATTGGAAATGCTCCTCGTTGCGACGGCAGGATTAATCGCCAACATCATTGCCAGTGCTATATTGTTTTCGGAGAGAAGGAAAAATCTAAATATGCGTGCTGCTTACCTTCATGTCTTAAGCGATGCTCTTGGTTCAATTGGCGCAATAAGCGCAGGAATTGTAATTATTTTAACTAAATGGTTCTACGCTGATATATTGGCAAGTTTTTTAATAAGCGCTATAATTGCTTACAATTCAATACGACTTCTCAAAGATTCAATTAACATACTGATGGAAGGAGTACCTTCTGATGTTGATATTGATAAAATCGCAAATGAACTTTTGAAAATACCCGAAGTCATAGCAGTGCACGATCTTCACATATGGACGCTCGCAAGCGGGAAAAACATATTAACCGCCCATGTCAGAGTAAAGGGCGAGATAGATAGAAAAAAGTTAAATGCATTACTAAACGAAATTGAAACCACCATCAAGGAAAGCTCAAATATAGAACATACAACAATTCAAATAGAATCAGCTACATTTGACGCCGAGTTCATAATTCCAGACATAAAAGAGAAAACAGCAAATAAACTCAATCAAAATTAAACTTAACTGAAGCACCTCCAAACCAATTCCTCGGAAGCCCGGGCTCAATATATGCGTAAGGAGTTTTTCTTTCTGGATTTACGAAAATTGAGGCGATATATTTCTTATTCGCCAAATTATTTACCCCAGCACCAAGAGATATTTCAAACTTCCCAATGTTTATCTCAAATCCAGCAAAGGAATTTACGATAACATAATCTCCAACTTTAATTTCGTTTGGATCATCCGCGAAGTATTTACCAACATAAACGATCTCTGAATTCAAATTGAACGGTTTAAATTCAAAGTTCAAACTTAAATTTCCCCACAAATTAGGTATCCCAGGAACGAGCTTGCCTGAATGATTCCCGAGATCGTTTTCATATTTAACATATTTTGCGTCAATGTATGTTAACGCAAAATCAAGGTTGATCCATTTTTTAAAATCAATTTTTCCACCGAATTCAAAACCATTTCTCCTTGACTCACCCGCTGAGAAAAACCAACTACCATTAGCGTAGGGAACTATTTCATTGTGGACGACAATTCTGAAAACCGAGAATGAATATAAAATTCCAGAGATTAAGAAATTATCAAGCCCAAAAGCGCCTTTGATACCAGTTTCAATTGTCTGAGAACTCATTGGTTTCAAAAATGGATTTAACGAAACATTTACAAGTTCAGGTGGTGGATCAACCTCGTTGAACGCGGGACTTTCAACACCACCGCTTAAAGTTAAATAAGCGGAATTGCTTTCGTTTACCCTAAACAAGAGGGAGATTGACGGTGTAAAACGCTCAAACAGAAGAACATCTCTGCGAGTTGTTCTCTTTACTCCAGCTGGATAGATTTCGCTAATATATCTTTGAAAATCATAACGACCTCCGAAACTCAACGTAATTTCATTTAGTGGTTTAAGCTCAACTCTTGCAAAAAAGCCACCTGAGCGAGCACCTTCTCTTTTGTTGGTCCTGAGCGAATCCCCTCTTTCACCGTTTTTCAAATTATAAAACAAAATCGTCCCATCTTGATATGAATCATCATAACCGATAAAAATCTTCGGCTTAAAGAGCATAGCTTCGTTTGAATAGGCATAGGTTAAACCTGTGCCGAAGAAGTAACGATTGAAATCGCGAAATGTGTTTCTCTCCGAGCGTTGCAAAACTTTTGGAAGAAAGTATAACCTAAAATCAAAAGTATGATTTTGCCCGAGCGAATTTGTTAAGTTAAAGCCAATTCTTCCTATGCGATTATATCTTCGTTCCTTTCGTTGCAGATAAACTTGATTTGCTTTTGATGGTTCAGATATAAATTCGTCAAATGTCAGAGGTCCTGGGATGTAAAAGAGATTTGAAACGAAGCCAGTTATGATCTTCAAATTTGTTTGTTTTCCAGCTCTTATTTTAAGAACAGAATAAATTTGCTTTTTGCTTAATTCGCTATTCTCTCTCCAACCCTTGAAATTGAACGAAGTCCCATAAACAATCACATCTCCATTTTCAAAGCGTGATCCAAGTTTGAAATTTGTTCGCAATAACCCAAAACTTCCAAAGGTTGAGTTTAACTCAGCGAAAGAGTTTCTCAACTTTGTTGTTTCAAAATTAACTATACCACCGGAAGCATTACCGAAAAGAGTTGATAAATTAGTGCGAACGATTTCAATTTTTTCAAATGAAGATACATCTATAAAATCAAGTGATGTCCTGCCATCTGGTTCAGTTTCTGGGAAGCCGTCAACGAGAATTTTAATACCTCTTATTGTCCCGGCGTTTGATTTATCGCCATAGCCACGAGAGCCGAAGCCCCGAACTGTTAATCTGACATCTTGGGCTCCGGCTCTACTTTGAACGAGCACACCTGGAACACTTAAAACATCAGAAAGAGAAAGTTTTCTTTTAAATCTTACATCGTTAAAATCAACCAAAGTCACAGCCATCGGTAAATTCAAAACCTCACCACCTGCACGATAAGCCACAACCTCAACCTCACCAAGATAATATGTTTTAACTGTATCCTGTTGAAATACAAAAATGGCTGAGACAACAAGTGAAATTAAAAAATTCATACTTTTTGAAGCTATTTTGTTTCAACTATGATTGCAGGTATCTCAAGATCTTTCATCGCGCGATTGAATTCAGGTATATCTTTCTCCACAACTTCCTTAAACTTGTTCAATTGAACATCAAGTCGCTTTGATAGATCATCAAAAACATCATACATTTGCTTTGGCGGTTTTGAATCAGCACTTGCAACAGCGCTTGCAAGCGATGCAAGTTTACCATTCAATTTCACAGGATGATTCAGAATATCTTGTGAGCTTCTTGCTTTGTTTTGAGTTATTTCGCTTTCAATTGATGTCAGTTTTTCTTTTAATTGCTTGGCGAGTTTCGTCACCCTTTCCTCGTTCTTTGTCCCCTTCGTCCTATCTACGAAGGAATCAATTTGCTTTAAAATGTCCCTGATCTTATTTACAGTTTTATTTGCTTCGCTTAGTTTATCTCTAATTTTGATTAGAAGATCAAATTGCGCTTTGAAGTCCTCGTCAGTTGCTTCAATTCTTGGGTCTTTCTTGATCTCAAACCATTGTGTTAAGGTTTTTCCACCGACAATTAGTTTAACTTGATATTTTCCGGGCACCGCTAATGGACCTCTCGTTGTTCCACCCCAGCTCCAGAAGCGAATATCTCTTAGATTCTCAGCGTCAGGATATCGCATATCCCAGACAAATCTATTCATTCCCGCTTCAGCTGAAACTCTTTCTGTCCTCGGACCTACAAATTCAAACTCATCTGGTTGTCGTCCATCTTCCGGTCTTTCAACTTTACTTGAAAACGACTTTATCAAAGCGCCTTTTTCGTCATAAAATTCAATCTTTACTTCATCCTTTGGTTTTTCCTTGAAATAATAATAAACGATCACACCATTTGGCGGATTTTGTCCAATAGTGGAACCTGGCGCTCTAAATCCTCCACCTCCACGCATTCTGTAAGCATCTCTCGGTTTGAAAAGATAAACATCCGATTTTGCAACCTCATCAGATAGCTGATAAAGAGGAGTTAGATCATCAAGAACCCAAAATGATCTTCCGTGAGTTGCAACGACAAGATCTTTCTCACGAGAATGCACAGCGATGTCATATATCGGGGTCACAGGCAAATTCAATTGAAGCGTTTGCCAATTTTCCCCATCATCAAAAGAAACATAGATTCCATATTCGGTTCCAGCGTAAAGTAAACCTTTGCGATTTGGATCAGCTCTTACAACTCGCGTGAAGTGAGTGTCCGGTATTCCATTAACAATTTTTTTCCAAGTTTTCCCATAATCCGTCGTTTTAAAAATATAAGGTTTGAAATCGCCGAGTTTATATCTTGTCACTGCAATATAAGCAGTTCCAGCATCAAAAGGCGATGGTTCAATTATACTTATCAAACTCCATTCAGGTAAATCTTTTGGAGTCACATTAATCCATGTCTTACCATTATCTGTTGAGACATGAACCAAACCGTCATCAGAACCAGCCCAGAGAACTCCTTTTTTAATTGGAGATTCAGCAAATGCATAAATTGTGCAGTAGTATTCAGCGCTCGTGTTATCTTTTGTTATAGGACCGCCTGATGGCGCTGTTTTTGAAGTATCATTTCTTGTCAAATCAGGGCTTATGACTTCCCAGCTCATTCCCTCGTCTGTGCTTCTGAAGACATGGTTAGCAGTAACATACAAAACATTTGGATCATGGGGAGAAATAACTATCGGAAATGTCCACGCAAAACGATATTTAATGTCTCTTGCACCACCTCCAATCGGTGATTCTGGCCAAACGCTGATATTTTTAACTTCTCTGGTTCTTTTATCAAATCTCGTCAAAAGTCCTCCATAACTTCCAGCATAAACTATATTCGGGTTATCAGGTCTAACTGCGATATATCCGCTTTCACCTCCACCAACCGGAAACCAATCAGTTATATCAATTCCAAAACCAGTTGTTCTGCTTGCAATTCCAACCGTTGTGTTATCCTGCTGAGCTCCATAAATAAAGTAAGGAAATTGGCTATCAACCGTGACATGATAAAATTGTGCTGTTGGATAATCTTGCTCTGTCCATGTCAAACCACCATTGAAAGTAACGGACGCACCACCATCGCTTGCGTGTATCATTATGTTTGGATCTTTTGGATTTATCCATAAGTCGTGATGATCAACATGTGGGGTTTGAATAACCGTAAATGTTCTTCCACCATCAACTGATTTTAGAAATTGAACATTTAAAACATAAACGACATCTGGATTTTTAGGATCGGCAAAAACATGCATATAATAAAAAGGTCTTTGCCAAAGACGCTTGTCATCGTTTACCTTTCTCCAAGTTGCACCGCCATCTTCTGATTTGAACAACCCACCATTTTCCGCTTCAACGAGAGCCCAGACGAGCCCAGGTTTAGCAGCTGAGACAGCAATTCCAATCCTTCCTTTTATACCTCTTGGAAATCCCGGGTTATTTGAAATTTCAAACCATGTTTCCCCTCCATCTGTTGACTTCCAAAGCCCACTTCCAGGACCACCGCTTGAAAGTGACCAAAAATTTCTATAAACTTCCCACAATGAAGCATAAATCACCCGTGGATTTGTTGGATCAATTACTAAATCAACAGCACCTGTCTTTTCATCTTTATAAAGAACCTTTCTCCATGTTTTTCCACCATCGGTTGATTTATAAACTCCACGATCAGGTGATGGCGCGAAGGGATTTCCAAGTGCAGCTACTAAAGCAATGTTTGCATCTTTGGGATGAATTCGTATCTTTGAAATAACTTTTGTCTCAGCAAGTCCGATATTTTTCCATGTTTTTCCAGCATCTTCTGATTTGTAAACACCATCTCCAATTATGATAGTATTTCTTAAACAAGATTCACCCATTCCAACATAAATTACATTTGGATCCGACTCAGCGACTGCGATTGCTCCAACCGAACTTGATTTAAAAAATCCATCTGAAATGTTAACCCAAGTGACTCCTCCATCTGTCGTTTTCCAAACTCCTCCACCTGTTGCACCAAAATAATAAGTCAATGGTTGATCGGGATGCCCAGCAACCGCAATTGAACGCCCTCCCCTAAATGGTCCAATTTCACGCCACTGCATTGCCCGATACAAACTCGTATCATATTTCAAGACAGTTGGTTTAACAGATGGAGCTGTTTTTCTCTGTGGAAAAACAGACGAAATTGAAATCAAAGATATCAAGACGATAAAAAGTAGTTTTACAAATCTCATTTTTTAACTCTTCCAATTTTGTTTTGAAACGAAATTTCAAATAATTTGACGAAGGGCAAAATTTAAAATGTTCCCCCCTTAAACCTGAAATCTAAACAACACAACATCCCCATCTTGAATCACATATTCTTTCCCCTCAAATTTAACAAGCCCATGCTCGCGAAGAGCGTGTTCAGAACCATATTTAACAAGTTCATCCCATCTCATGATCTCTGCTTTTATAAACCCTCTTTGAAAATCAGAATGAATTTTACCTGCTGCTTCATATGCAGTTGTCCCCCTCCTTATAGCCCAAGCTCTAACCTCGTTTTCATTTCCCGTGAAGAAAGTTATAAGATCAAGTATCTCATAACCAGCTTTTATCACCTTGTTTAAACCAGGTTCATCAAGTCCAAGTTCTTTTAAAAATTCTTTTCTCTCCTCCTCAGGCAATTGTGCGAGTTCTGCTTCAAGCTTCGCACATATCACAACCACTGGCACACCCTTACGCTCACCGACTTTTTTAACTTCATCAACATATTTATTGCCATTTATTCCATCTTCATCAACATTTGCAACATATATAAACTTTTTGTTCGTCAAGAGATGAAGTTCATCAATTAACGGTTTATCTTCATGATGATAAACGAAAGAACTTGCAAACTTACCCTCGTTTAAGTGCGATAGCAAACCCTCATAGATCGCAAGCTGATGCTGTGCTTTTTTATCTCCACTTCTTGCGACATTTTTGACTTTATCAATTCGCTTCTGAACTGTTTCAATATCTTTCAGAATTAGCTCAATTTCAACGATCTCAATATCTCGCACTGGATTAATATCACCATTGACATGAGCTACATTCTCATCTTCAAAACATCTCACAATATGAATTATAGCATCAACCTCGCGAATATGAGCAAGAAATTGATTTCCAAGCCCTTCTCCCTTGCTTGCCCCTTTGACCAAACCAGCAATATCAAAAAATTCAATCATCGCCGGTGTAATCCCACGCTTTGGCTTGAAAACCTTCTCAAGCTGAATCAATCTTTCATCTGGAACTGAGACAACTCCGATATTTGGATCAATAGTGCAGAAAGGATAATTTTCAGCGGGAACATTTGAAGATGTGAGCGCATTGAAAAGCGTTGACTTTCCAACATTGGGCAAGCCAACTATACCACATTTAAATCCCATAAAAAGTTATGTAAGATTTTCAATAATTTTCTTCTTCATCAAAATAATCCTCGTCAATATCCCTTTGGATATCCATATCTCTATCAGAGCGTCGTGCCCCTTTTATTTCCACACCGCGCATTATCTCCGCAAGAAACGAGAGATAAGCTCTTGGATCTTGCTTTGACATTTGAATTTTTATCGTGTTAATCAACTCATCAAGCGCACTAACGATATCCCTGCCAGAATAATTAAGTTCATTTTCCTCAATATACTCACCAATTCTTGAAATAATGTTCCAGTGAATTATATCTGAATCCTCTGTTAGTTCCTCCCTCATCTCTTCAAGCAATGTTTCAAAGGATTTAGCTTTTATCAAATGTGTTAATTCCTTAAGCGATGAAACAAGATATTCATCCGTCAGTCTATCCCCTTGATTCTGAAAAATTTTGTCAACCTCATAAATTGCATATTCAATCACGGGCAAAATTTCAATAGATTTCTCGCTTAGCTCTTTAAACTTCTTCGTTCCCCGAGCTGACCCTTTCTTTTTGCTTTTTTCTTTTGCGGATTTTTGCGTCTTCTTCGCCATAAATTACCTATTTCAATCTAAATTTTGACTTCGGACGAAATTTAATCACTTTTTAAGATATTCAAAAATCTTTTTCCCAATCAAAGTGTTATCTCCAAACCCTGCAAAAGCTTCTGCGCCTGGTCCGAAAGCAAAGACGGGAACCATTATCCCAGTGTGATTTTTCGTTGCAAATTTACCTTCAACTTTTCTTTCGCTCACAGAACCTCCAACAAGCGCATATCCGCCCGTCTCATGATCAGCTGTGACAATGACAAGCGTTTTTCCATCCTTCTGTGCGAAATCAAGCGCAACTCCAATTGCTTCGTCAAAATCTGCCATCTCTTTAAGTATTTGCTCGCTGTTATTATCATGCCCTGCCCAATCAATTTGGGAACCTTCAACCATAAGGAAAAATCCATCTTTATCTCTTGATAAAAAATCAATCGCCTTTTTCGTCATCTCAGCAAGCGTCGGTTTCCTATCAGGAGCATAAGGCGGATGATTTTCCGCAAACAGACCAATTAATTTGTTAACTTTTTTCAAATCAAGATTATAAAATTCCTCCGATTTTGATATATAAACATAGCCACGCTTCTTCAAAGTATCTATCAAGTTTTGTCCATCAGTTCTCCTGCCACCTTCGGATTTCGGTAAGAACCATCCCCAGCCAGAACCAAGATAAATATCCGTGTTTGCTTCCTTTGCAATTTGTTCAGCAATTTCAAATTGCATGTTTCTATCTGGGACATGTGCAACAAAAGCAGCTGGAGTCGCATGAGTTATAGCACAGACAACAACTATCCCCGTTGATTTACCAATTTTATTAGCATATTCAAGAACGGTTTCTCTCCTTTCACCATTACAATCAACTCCGATAGCGACATTTTTAGTTTTATAACCTGTGCTCATTGCGGTTGCCCCAGCGCCTGAATCAGTGATATATTCATCACACGAATGCGTAGTCAAAAGACCAATGACTTTCATTTTTTCAAGGTTCAACTGACCTTTATAAGTTTTCCCAGCGCTTACCTGCGCAAGCCCCATCCCATCGCCAATCATCAAAATTATATTCTTGGGCTTTACCGACTGCTGTGCGTAAATCTCAAGTGTAAAAATTAACAGCAAAAAGAGATAGAAAAGTTTAACTCGTCTCATCTAATGTCGCCATTTTGTTTTTGTAGTAAAAGGTCAGAATAAGATACTTTAATGAATCTTTCTCGCTTCAAGCCAAATGCGTTTATTAAAAATTTCATCAACTCCTCCACCTGCTTTTCATCTCCATTGTAAATAACTTCCAACTCAACAAAATTTCCGAGCCCTTTAACTGTATCAACATGAATCCTTGCGTTCTTGTAAATGTAAACTTTCCTTCGCTTCTCAACCACAATTTTAACACTTAAAGCTTTTGAAAGCAAATTTTTCAAAGCTTCAGAATTATTAACCTTTACGATTTCGTAATCGCTCCACCTTTCAAAGTTATTTTCCGCTCTACGATAAAAGATAAGTTCAGCCTCCCCTAAATCAAATTCTCTAAGCTTCAATCTTCCATCTTTAACCTCAAAATAAGTATCAACTTGCACAAAGTCATTTGCTAATTTCGCTCCAATCTCAATGGCGATTTTTTCAACTAAATCTGGCTCGGTTATCTCTGCCTTTATCTCTAAATTTCTCGGCATCAGAAAAATCTTTGATTTGATACACCAACGACAAACTTGCTAAAAATTTAAAGCAAACAAAACTTTAAACAAAAGTTTCAAAAACAACCCCAACCAAAGAAAAGAGTTTGAAGCAAACATCAAACAAGAAATTTGGATAAATCTAATTCAGTGCGCTTCTCTTTTAGCACACGCAAATGCCCACTCTACTTTAAAAGTGAAACTTTCTGAGCTTTTGAAAAAACAAGTTTACCATTTTTGAGCGCGTTCATTTTACACAGATAAATTCCACTTGTAACCTCGTTTCCGCTGTTATCTCTACCATCCCAATAAATTTGGTAATCTCCGCTTGACTGCACACCAGAGAAAATCTTTTTAACTTCCCTTCCGAGCAAATCAAAAATTCTAATATCAACGAAAGAAACCTCTGGAACGCTATACTTAAAATTAACTACCGAATTAAACGGATTTGGATAGCCCGGGGATAAATCGTATTTATCTACAAACTCTTGATCTGCTAAAACATGCGTAATGACTGAATTTGATGGTTGGCTTTCGTTTTTCAATCTATCAAGCGAAGTCACAACATAAGTGTAAATTTTTGATGTATCAGGGATTCTGTCGTTGTAGGTATTAATAGAAACGGCTGACGGAACGATTGAAATTATATTTTTCGGATCATTTATATCAACAGTTCCGATACCTTCTGCCCTGTATATAACATAATACGCTGGTCTTTCCCCATCGCTTGCGGTTGCCGGATTTGACCATATCAATTGCCATACATTTGATGAGATTTTTCTTATTGACAATCCAACAGGTGGATTTGGGGGCACATTGTCTTTCCAAGGCATCGCAGGAGGAATTGCAAATGTCGTATATTGGTTTGCAACCAGCGAGTCAATGTAAGTTTTAGCATTTGCATATCTAAAAATAACATTTCCTTTCGCTACGATGCTTCTCGTGAAATTAACCTGTGCGGAAACTTCGCTATATGGATTATCTCCATAAATTCCGATGTAGACATGTTTATCATACATATTTGCATTCCAGTCCTGAGCTATAACTCTGAAATCATAGTCAGAGCCAATATCCCAATAAACTTGCGGAGCGTGATAATCAATAATCCCAAGTTGTGCCCATTTTCGTGGATCGCTTCGCCCATCGCGATATAGATCAAAGTAAACTTGTTTAATCGGAAGACGCCAACCTTGATAAATTCCTGGCGTAGTTGAACCAACCTTGACTTTTGGCTTTATTTTCCTAACGGTGTCATACGCAGCTCTTACAAATCTTTCAATTGATAACCTTGCAAAATCGTCCCTGGATAGACCATATGGATTGCCGTTTACAAAATCAGTTCTATTGTTGAAGTAATAATTAAACGAATCACCATATGTATAAGCCCCAGGAAAACGAATGTAATCAAAATGTATAGCGTCTATGTCATAGTTTTTAACGAGCTCAACAACAACGCTTACAAGATAATTTCTAACAAATGGATTTGCTGGATCAAGCCAAATGAGTTTAGAACCATCAGCGGGAATTAACCACTCGCCAGCGGAATTTTTCGCAAAAATTTTCGTATTCCAACGATTGCTTTCATCAATTGCAATATGCCTGGGCTGTGAAATGGCAAGACGATAAACTGTATCAGGTAATGTTATAAGATTAAAAACATTTATCCACGCATGAACTTCAATTCCATATTGTTTTGCTTTCTGTATAAGGTATTTCAAGGGATCATAAAATTGTGGTGGATTTTCTTTTGTACCAGGAGGAGTTCCGATGTTCGGATAAAGAGTCCCATCTTGATCAACTGTCAAAGGTGATGTAAGATACGAAGCCCATGGAACTATGCTTGATTCATAATACGCTTGCCCTCTTGCGAGAACTTGAAAAATTATTGCGTTAAATTTACCGAAGCGAGCAAAATCAACAATTCTATCAAGCTCTGCTTTTTGATCAGAAGCAAGAGTTGAGAGAGGGAAATCCAACCTACTTGCTGCAACCCACAATCCCCGAAATTCAAACTTTGGTTGAGATAAAAGCAATGATGGAATTAATAACAATAAAAGGATGTGCTTCATTTGGCTTGGAAAACTTTATTTTTACACCAATTTAAATTTAAACCCATTCCCCCTAACTTTGCAAGGAAAACTTTAAAATTTTCCTCAAATCGTCAAAAAACTTATCTATCTTCTTGACATGCTCGCTTTCATCAATGTTGCTATCGGTAATAACATAAGTGTAATCTATATCAACTTCTGCGATCGCTCTACCTTTCTTCGCTGGCGTTTTAGTTCTTAAATCTTCATCTTCGTCTAATGTTATAAATACAACTTTTATGTCCTTAGTTAGGTTACTCTGCTTAAGTTTTAAACTCCAATATGCGGTTTGAGCTACTCTCTCCCGTAAAGTTGTTTTTGAAGATATTATAATTATGGCTTTGCAAGTTTTAGGATCATATATTACAAGATCCGCATCTGGTAGATGTAAGCCAAATTCGCCATAATTTATAGCCAAACTTCTCTTCACCATAGATAAACAATCACCTAATTTTTCATCGCTTCTCTTGTCAAGATCTTTACCTTTAACTACCTTCAACCCTGCTTCTTCGGTTTTTTTAATAATATAACTCAAGATTATATCTTCCAAAACATTTCCTTTAAATGGCTTCCAAGATTGTTCCGGATCATCTACGCCGTAGTTTTTTATCCCTTGAATGTAACGAACACGTACCTCTTCAAGTATTGAAGATAACGAGTTTAAGCCCCGCTTTTCAACTTCGGTTAATATATCATTTCTGATCCTCTCAATGAATTCTTCCCTCTTCCCTTTACTATCTTTCATAATAGTTCCATTTAACTTTAACTTTTCTCTCCCGTCTTTCCCTAACCTTCCTGACGATGATAAGATATTTAAAACCCCTCAAATAAAAATTATGTTCAATTGCCTTGCTATGCCAAAATGGTGTATTTGAAGATTGATTCCTTCTCACAACGCACACGATATCAACAGGTTCAAAATACTTCGTCAATCGTTCATATACCTTGAACCCAACTGGTACAAAAACGCCCTTTGCCCACTGATCACCGATAAGCCAAGCTAAAATTTTACCATCTTTTAAAATTCTATAACATTCAGCCATAACCTTCTCAAGCTCGTCATAGAACCTTTTATCGGTAGCTGATATATGTCCAATGTTAAGAGGATGATCATTATATCTAATGTTATCTCCATAAGGAGAATCAACAAAAATCATATCAACTGAATTGTCTTTTAATGGAAGATTCCTCGCGTCAGCTTGTATTATATCTCGCCTTGTTGGAGATATATCAAACGCAATGCACCTTCTTCTTTCTTCTTTACAAACATCAATCGTAGTTCCAGAACCAGCCATTGGATCGCATACAAGATCCCCAGGAGATGTGTATCTGTGAATCAAATTGTAGATAATAAACGCTGGTGTTACACCTGGATACTTGTTATCACCTTTTGGACTGTCTCCATAACTTTGCTTTGGATAATCCCAAAGTGTTGTTGAAAATATCGGTGGTCTAAATGTCTCGTCAACTAAATTTTCTTTTCCTACCGATAAAGATGTTCTATCAAATTCAAATGGAAAAAGAAGATCCACTGTTAAAGACTTTGAGTTATCAATAAATGATCGCAAAACTTCAACGCCTTTATATGTCAAGATGTCCCTCCAGGATATACCAAGTCTCTTAAAGATTTTACTTGCATTCTGCATCTTTACGATTTCACCTAATGGTTCAACCTCAACATAATATGGATATTTGCCATTGAAAATTTCAAGCGACTTATCATATGAACCATCGCTCTTTGCCTTGAATGTGCCATAAATTATGTCTGTATCAAGATTGTAAAGAAAAACAAAATCGCCTTTTCTGATCGCAAAAACTTTGTGAGCATAAACGCGGTTGGTTGCAAAAATCAAGCGATTTAGGAACTCACTTTCACTTTTTTCAGTGCAAGCAAATATGAAACCTCGCCTTTTGGTTGTTTCTAAAGATATAATTGACATGTTGTTGCTTAAAAAAGAGTTTTCATCAGAACTGAATTTACGACATTAATTAAAATAATACAAAAATCTCAACATTTGCCCCTTTTCAATCACTATAAAAATTTTTTAAACCCAAGATCAAGCCATAATTTTTCAACTCTCCGCTTATCCCCCAAATAAAACAAGTGTCCAGGACAATTACAATCTGAACTACCAAACTTTTCTACAACCTCAAATCCAAATCTATGCAACTGCATAGCAACCTTGTGCTCAACGACCTTGTCAGTGTAAAACACGCTTTCAATTTGCGACTTTTCATCAGCCAAGATATAATCTATGTGCCAAAACAACTTTTTGACTTTCTTAAGATGTCTTCTTATCCTATGTTCAAAATTTAACTTCGCCGAACCCACATAAGCGTAATATCCCAGCTTTAACTTTATCCGTCCAAGCCTACCGATGACTTTTTCAATCTCGGAATTAATAAAAATTAACAAAATATAAGTCATATCTCTTTACCAATGCACTTTCCATTGCTAAAATATCCACAGATGCGACAATGTTCTTTTAAATCGGCAGGAATTGAAATACCTATATTTAAATCCATTTCTTTTATTTGTTTGATCATTTCCTCAATTTTGCTCTTAAAACTTTCCAGTGAATCACAAGTGTATGTGATTTCAATAGGCATGCTTGGATTCTTCGTGAATAAAATAAAACTTCTGAAAATTTTTTGATCTGGATAAATTTTGCTCAAAAGATACGAATAAACACCAATTTGAAATTCGTATTGACTCTTTTTAAGTGGAATTTCTTTTTCTTCAATATCATCTGTCTTAAAATCAACGATCTCCCATCCTTCGTTTGTTTTGTATAACTTATCAATTCTTCCCATCAAATAAACATCTCCAAACTTCATACTTATTCTATACTCCGTGTATTGCTCTTCTGCCGAAAAAATTTTTTTGCCAAGTTCTGAATCTAAAATCCTTTTTACTTCGCCAAAGACATAATCACTTAATACCATTGCTTTCTTTTCATTGACGATCCCATTTTGATGAATTACAAGCGAAATAATTTTCTTTAGTTCCTCATCACTCATCCCCAATCTACATCTTTCAAGAACTCCATGAAGAACCTTACCTCTGACGGTTCCAAGGATTTCATCTCTAAAATCATCTTCATATGGCGGTGCTGAAATATCTTCAAACTTCTCCTTATAAGCGGATTCCCTCCTGTGCTCTGGAAGACCAAGCCGAAACTTAAGATAAAACTTCATCGGACAAAGCGAAAATGTCTGCAACTGCGTCGCAGTGATAAACTCACCATAAGGTTTTGATTCAAGAGGTTCAACGAAAACCTTATCTTCATCAATTTCAACATCAACCGCTTTATTAATCAAAGAGACATTTTGCGTCACAAAATCACGAGGATCTCTGTAAATTTTAACCTCACCTTTATACTCTTTCTTATCTCCATTCATAAAAAATAATTCTGTCTGAAACTGAGCTGTTGAAATGCGATCAATTTTGTCTTCAACTTCAAGTGCTTTTAAAATCCAATTAAGATATGTTTCAGTATCATGCTTTGAGCATGTTCCAGATAGGATTAACATATCCCTTGCTCTTGTCATCGCTACATATAAAACTCGTTTCTCCTCTGCAATTGTCCTGTGTCGTTTTATAAGCTCATGAACAGCATCTATCGGCAACTTTTTCTCTTTACCTTCACCGTTGATCTCATATTTAATTCCAAGCCCTATTCCGTAATCAATATCTATATTGTAAGATTCATTAGATTTCGGAGTAACTTTTTTACCAAGAAATGGCAAGACAACGACAGGAAACTCAAGCCCTTTCGCAGCGTGAATAGTCATTATTTGAACTGCGTTAACCTTCGTCTGAACACTCGCCTGCCCTTCGCGCAAATGCACCTCCGAGAGGAATTTCAACTGTTCAACGAAATCATAAAGGCTGTTCAAACCTTTCATCTCAAATTCCCTTGCGACATCTATCAACTTTTGGATGTTTGCAATTATTTGTTCACCTCTTCTCATCGGCAAAACAGAACCATTATACATTGTTTTTTCAATTATCCTTTGAATTAAAGACGGAATGGACATTCTGCCTGCAACCTTGAGATCATCAAGCAAAATGTTAACGGCATATTTCAATTTTTCTGATGGAGTCGGTTCTTTATCTCGCTTTATGTAGTCGTTTGTCTTTTCCCAGAAAGTATAACCTCTGCCATAAACTGAAATTTTGAAAATTTCCGCATCACTTATACCGAAAAATGGAGATCGCAAAATCCCAACAAGCGAGACATCATCGTTCGTGTTAACAAGGAATTTAAGATAATTTGAAAAATCATATATCTCCTGTGTCTGATAAAATCCAATCCCACTTGAAACGATGTATGGAATTCCGAGTTTAACAAATGCATTTTCAAGTGGTTTCAAAACATTGCGGTTTCTTATCAACACAGCTATGTCGCTGGCTTCAACTTTCTTTCTCTCTCCGTCTTTGTACACATAAGCTCCCTCGTCTTCAAGCAACTTCAAAATTCTTTGAGCAACGAAATTTGCTTCTATATTCTCTTCGTTGTTCCCTTTCTCTCCGATTCTTTCACTGTCCCCTTTTTTAACAACAAGCAATTCAACAACGCCATCATCGTCAACATCTCTGCCAACAATTATCGGCTTATATTCAACCTCATAAATGCTTATTCTTTCACCCATTATCTTTCCAAAAACAGTGTTAACAAACGCAGCTATCCCCTTCAAAAGCCTAAAGCTTTCGCCCAAATATATCTCTTCACCCTTGACATTTTCACCTTTGATTTCTTTTCTAGTTATCTCAAAAACTCCAACATCAGAACCCCTAAATCCATATATGCTCTGTTTATCGTCCCCAACCACGCAAAGATTTGTTCTGCCTGAAAAATTGTTTATCAACTTTTTAACAATCTCATATTGTAAATAGTTCGTGTCTTGATATTCGTCAATCAGTATATATCTGAATCTACTTGAAAGTTCATTTTTGACCTCCTCGTTTTCTTTAAGTAATTGCAAAACTTTTAACTGCAAATCTTCAAAATCAAGATAACCTTTTTGAATCTTGTATCTCTCATACTCACGGTTTATTTCTCTATAGAGCGAAATTATCAATTTTGTTTTTTCTACATAATCGCAATGATATCTTTCAAGCTTTTTAAATTTACTTATTTCCAAATCTTTAATGTCATTGTAGACTTTTTTGATGATGCTTAACCTTCGTAATGTTTCCTCCCTTTCGGCCTCAGGAAGTTCGTTTAAAGCATTTCTAACTTCACTGCGCAACTCTCCTTTTTGCGTTAAAATAAAATTACGGGCGATATCATTAAATGTTTCATATGCATCCTCAATATTTTCTTCAACTTGCATTTCAAATTCATTTGCCTTGCTGATAAAATCGGCATCTTCTGAAAACACCAGCTTAGATAAACTTGCAAATATTCTCGTCATCCCGCTTTTCATGAAAACATTAGAAACATATTCAAAAATCATATCCCCCCACTTTTTAACAATATTCTCACTATCGCCACCACTCTCGTAGATGTCATATATAATCTTTTCAACAAGCTCCCTTGATGAAACAAGTTTCTTTATAAACTTATAAAAATTGTTTATCCTCATTCGCTCAATTACTTCAAGAAGATTTTTTGATTTTTCATCGTCACTCCCTAAAAATTTCCTTACCGTTTCCTCAATTATCATGTCAATTACTTGATCTCTTTCTGCGCCCTCAAGAATTTCAAAATTTGGATCAACCCCAGCAGTTATAGGAAACTCGCGAAGTATCCTTGCACAGAATGAATGGATCGTCCCAATAATTGCCGAAGGCATAGCATCTCTTAACCTTTCAAATTTTCTCAATTTCTCAAAATCTTTCTCATTAAACGCTTCCCTTATCTTGTTTTCTATTGCCTCGGTTGCCCGCTTTCTTAACTCACTTGCGGCTTTTTCTGTAAAAGTTATAACAACCACGCTTTCAACAATGTCGCTTAGGTCTTCAGAATCAAGCACATTTGATTTTTCATTAACAAGATCCTCAAGAATTTTTACATATTTTGCGATCAATACCGTCGTTTTCCCAGAACCAGCGCTTGCTGTAATGGACAGATGTTTTTTAGATTTTACTGCTTCCTCCTGCGCTTTAGTTAATTTCATATCACTGCTTGAGTTTGTTGATAATCAAACTTGAGCATTTAAATCAAAGTTTTGAGGATTTAAAAACTGTTCCCACCTGAAAAATAATTCCGCCTCAGCGATTATATCGTACATACAATACTGTGCTATCTCTCTGAATTTACCTTCCTTGAAAAGTTGATTTATATCGTGTCCCGTTATCCCGTGTGTTTTAGGACTTTCTATATTGAAAACCTTACAATAAAAATCAAGCGAAAACTTTCTCGTTAACCCGAAAAATGTAAACTCCTCAAGCAGATCAATATGTGGTTCGCGCTTTGCCCTGTTGTATTCCATAAGATCACGAGTTGGTTTTATCCCGAGAATTGCTGATCTTAACATCAAAAATGGACAATCAAACCCACGCCCATTAAATGTAATGAATATCCTAAACTTTGAAACATAATCCCAAAACTTTTGAATTATTTCGCTCTCCGTTCCCGAGATAAACTTTATTTTAACCTTATCTTTTCTTGTCTCATCTGGCGCAAAAATGTTTAAAACCTTATCAATCTCTTGCTCCCACTCTTCCTTATTATTTGACTGATAAAGCACAACACCCTGTGATGAATCAACATTAAGCATCCCAATTGCAACAACTTGCGCGGTCAAAGGATAAAGATTCAATCTCTCAATTACCTTTGCCCGTTCCTTTTCTCTTTTCTCCTCATTTTCTTCCTCCTCTGCAAACTTCATCAGGTATTCATATTGCATTTCGTCAAAAGCCTCTATTGGGAAACCCGATGTCTCAATGTCAAATAAAACTCTACTTTTCACCTCTTAACCCCAACTTTTTATTTGAATTCCGAATTTAACTTCATTTATCCTGCAAATTTCTATGTATGGGCAATTCCCACAGATGTTTTGTATTTCATCATCATGTTCTGTTAAGTTAAAAATTCCGTTAGTTATCTTATCAACAAATTCGTTTACCTTATTTACTGCCTCCTCAATTTTTAATTTAAAATCATCTTGATTGAAAACTTTAGAGCTATTCTTTTTTTTCGTTTTAATTTTTTCTTGAATCATCACATCAACCCTTTCAACATTGCCTCTGACTATATAGCTATATCCGCCCAACCCCTTGATTGACTTTCCTTTCTGATTAAAAATTTCCTCAGCGATTTTTATGTAAAGAGGTATCTGAAGGTGAATACCCTTCTCAACTTGGTTGAAAGATATACGACTCTTCCCGGTTTTATAATCGCAAATGATGAAACCAGCATCTCCAACATCAATTCTATCAATCTTACCCTGAATTTTCACCTTGCCTAACTGTATTGGTTCTATAGTTGAAAGGTTTTCATCAATGTTTCTCCTTGCACCTACTTTTGGACCAAAGGCGACTTCAAAATATGTTGGTTTGAAGCTTGAATCGGATTTTGACTCCTCTTTAACAAAGTTGATCATGCTTCGTATAAGTTCTCTTTTTTCAATCTCCCACAATGGATGATTAACCTCAAACTCTTTTGACTTTTCCCTTGCTATCTTTTCAATCAATTGAATGGCTTCATTCTCATTTTTACGGATACTCTTTTCGCGTTTGCTCCATTCAGTGTAAAATTTATAAAGCACCTCGTGATAAAGAATCCCTCTTTCAATTGGAGTGATAAATTCCTCAATTTCTTCAATTTTCTTAAGCGTCAAAACTCTCTCAACGAAATATCTGTAAGGACATTTAGCATATGTCTCAATTTGTGAAATTGAAAAGATTTTATCCCCTTGCTCTTTAAGTTTCAACCTTTCCTCGTCAGCTGGCTCTATAAACCCTTTATACTCGCGATAATCATCTTTATCTGATTCGCTTCTGCTTATGTTTATCTTTGAAATCTCCAAAATATGTCTAAAATTATCCTCATAATTTTTAACGAGTTTCTTAAACCTTTTTGAAACGAAATCAAACGTGTTAAGCTTATCCAAGTTAAATTTTAAAAATCTACCGTAGCGTTCATATAGCTCATCCTTTGAATAAATCCAATCTCCAAATACGGAAGAATCAACTTTTTCAAATTCAATCACCTGCTCAAGCGAATCTATAAAGCTTGATCTAACGAGTTCATTTTCTGCATCCATTTTTGGATAGGTCAAGTAAAGATGAGTTTTAAAATTGACGACCCCTTGATAGAAAAGATAGCGTTCGTCAAGCTTATGCATCTTCCTTGTCTTTCTTAAGCCTTCACTCAAGAAAACTTCCGGCTCATACACCGACGGAAATTCTGTATCAACAAGCCCAGCAATTATCATAACATCAAAGTCCAATCCACGCGTCTCTTCAAGCGCTGTAACATAAACACCATAACCATACTTTTGTCTTATGTTATACCGAACTCTTGGCAAAGCTTTTTTGATCAATTCAACATAATAGCCCAAACTATATTTCTCCTTCCTCTTCATGCTAAATTCAAAAACCTCAAGAAGTTCATCAACAACCTCAATAAATTTCTGATATGCTCTCGCATCTCTCTCAACTTCATTGTGTGTTGCAATTCTCCTTGGGACTTTCAAAATTTGTTGGCTAACCTTGAGTTGATTGAGAACTTCATTGAGTTTATTTTTAAACTCCGACGGTTTCATTGTCTCATTAAAATTGTCAACAATTTTAGTCACAAAATTTTCGTAATCATTAAGGGCATCTTCAAGAAGTTTTTTCTCTCTTAAAAGTTGCTCACGCTCATCTTGATCGTTCGCGCTGTCTATCTTTGAGCTTATTACTTTAATCCTATTTTTAACGCTTTCGCACCAATAATCCCTTCCCCTTTTAATTTTCAATTCTTTTGAAACGGAATAGATATTATCTGCGCTAAGATTTCTTCCAACAGCTGCTGAGAAATCAAAATACGGACTCATTAAAACTTTTATTATCTCGTCTATCCTATATTCATTTACTGGAATCTCAAGTAATGAAATAATTGATGAAACAAGCGGTGAACGCTCAAGGTAATATCTATCTGTTATGTTCGCTGGAATTCCATAAATTGGAAAGATCTCTCTGAAAAGATTTGTGTATTTTTCAGGTCTGTAGGTTGCAACACAGATCTTGCTCAAATCTATGTCTGGTCTCTCTCTCACTATCTTTTTTATTATCCGAGCTATCGTCCGCACCTCGTCAATCCTATCTTTTGCTTCAACTAATGTCACCCTATCTTTTGCGTCGTATTTACCTTCAAATTTTGAATTATTGTGATTGAAAAGATATTTGTTAATATGCACTGCAAATTTATCGGTCTTTGTCCGCTCTTTTATCTCGTATCTTGCAAATCCAGCTTCTATGAATTTGTTATAGCACTCATTTAAATGTCCGAACAGATTGTCGTTTCTTTCAAAATAGTCAAAGAAAATAATGATCGTCAGATCTTCAACTCCTTTTAAACTCTTTATAAGTTCTATCTCTGGCAAACGAAACATTGAGAAACCTTCAATGAAAATCACATCAACATTGTAAAACGCACTCCTGAAGTTTGTATTGACATCTTTAGAATTAAGTAAATTGTTTAACTCCTGGAAAATCCCAGGGACATCAATAAATCCATTGCTAATTAGAATTCTTTCGTATTGTTCGTAAATTTTCGCAAGGTCTTTGAGTTTTTTCTTATCCTCACTCTTTTTAGTTTTTTCAACTTCATCAATCAATTTCTCTGGATAAATTCCATCTTCTTTTAAGCCTATTATCGTGTCAATGATTTTATTTAAAGTTCCCTTTGGAAGTTCTTTGTTTTTTATCTCATCCGGTGGCTTGAAGTATTCAAGTTCATGAATAACATTTTCAATTGCTACTTGAAACACGAGAGATTGAATCGTATCTGAGATAAGACGTTTTGGTTTTTCAAGTTTTGCGGAGTAATACAAAGCTTGCGCAAAAAGATCAAGGGTAAAAAGATTTAATTCAGGTAGTGCGTTATTATTAGAAAATTCAAGTAGCTCTCGCCGCAGTTCCCTTATTTTTCTTCTCGTTGGGACAATGTAAATAAAGCTATCAAAGTTCCCATTTTCTATTCTACTTTTTATTTCCCTCCTTATCAAATCCTTTTCAATTTCCGTTGTCCGCTTTTCCGGTGGGAATCTTAAAATTACGCCCATATGATGAAAGTTTTTGTTGGACTTGTTCAAAATTTAAATCAAGCCCAAGTAAAAAACAAGTGTTTAAAGATATCTTGCAATTGAGAATTTGTTGAGCATTTGTCATTCCTTCAAATACTACCCCAATATCAAAAATAAAAAAGGCAGGTTTAACACCTGCCTTTGTGAAACCTTTGAATTAGATTTTTACACTTTTACGATTGTGATTGCGCAGCGGGGAAATTATTAACAAATTGAGCGAGTTTGGACTTGTATGAGGAAGCCCTGTTTTTGTGAATTATTCCCTTGACGACAAGTTTATCAAGTATTGAATAAACCTTTTTTAGCATAAGTTCCGCTTCTTCTTTCGTCTTGGCGTTTTTAACTTTCTTGATGAAAGTTTTCATCATTGACTTATAATGCCGATTGCGCTGACGCCTTCGTTCAGATTTTCTCATTCGCCTTTCGGCGGACTTAAGATTGGGCATTTATCAACGAATTTTGTTTGAAATTTTTAAAATTTTTGTTGCGGGGGCGGGATTTGAACCCGCGACCTTCGGGTTATGAGCCCGACGAGCTACCAGCTGCTCCACCCCGCGGTGTTTTATGCGACTATAAATATAATAAATTCAACATAAAATTTCAAATTTAAAATACGCCCCAAAATTGAATTCATCCTCACACCCAAAACCTCCACCTTTCGTCCAAAATTTGTCGGAGAAATCCTTAAAATAGATTGTTCAAAATTTTTTGGTATTTTAATACAGAAATAAAACTTCTTCAAAAACAAAACGAAAATTCTCCTGTGGTAAGCAAAGTTAACGCAGAGAAATTTAAATTTAAAATCCAAGTGCAGGTGAGAAGTTTTGATCTTGATTCTTATGGCATAGTTCATAACTCCGTTTATCTGAAATACTTTGAGATAGCAAGAACCGAATACATAAGACAAGCGCTTGGAATTGATCCCGATAGTTTCTTCTTCAATGATTTCTATTTTGTAATCGCAAGAAATACTTGCAATTACATTTCACCGGCAAAATTTGATGAAATACTTGATATTTACACCAGAGTTTCAAAAATTGGAAACACAAGCTTTGAAATGGAATATATGATTAAGGATTCAAAAACAAAAAGAACCATCGCAACTGGCGAAACTGTTATCGTCCTTTTAAATCGTGAGACATTCAAGCCAGAACCGATCCCACAAAATGTAAAAGATTCTATTTTTAAATTTGAAAAAGAGGATGTCATTTTAAAAGAAAATAAAACCTGATTCAGCGCTTTCACACTATAAAACTTTTAAACTTCGTCCGAAGAAGAAGATGTAAACCCAAGTTTCTAATTGCCCATTACTAATTGAGATATTTAGAGTTGTAAATCCGTTGCCTTATGCGTATTTTTAAATGTCGGTGAGATTAAAATCGTCAATTCAGCCATGATTTTGATAATTGACAATTATGATTCATTTACATATAACTTAGTGCAATATCTTGGTGAGTTTGGTGTTGAGATGGAGATCGCAAGAAACGACGCTATAACAATTGACGAGATAGAACAAATGAGGCCAGATGCTATTATCATTTCTCCAGGACCTTGCACTCCATATGAGGCTGGGATTTCAATTGAAGTTATAAAAAAATTTCATAAGTCAACCCCAATTCTTGGTGTTTGCCTCGGACATCAAGCAATAGCTGTTGCTTTCGGTGGCAAAATAGTAAAAGCACCCGTTGTTATGCATGGAAAGGTCTCGGAAATTTATCACAATAATTCAGATATATTTTCAGGATTGCCTAATCCATTCAAAGCAACACGATATCATTCTTTGATTGTTGATAAAGAAACTTTGCCCGATTCGCTTACGATCACAGCTTGGACGAAAGATGGTCTGATCATGGGTTTAAGACATAAAGAGTTTCCAACATTTGGAGTTCAATTTCATCCCGAATCAATCATGACAGAAGTCGGAAAAGAAATTTTAAAAAACTTCATCTACAGGAGATATTCCATCTAAAACCGAAGTGTTAACTTTGTAATGACGAAATCAACTTTTTATTTTAAGATTAGCCGAAACACTTAAAACCAAAACTATTTTTTGAGGAAATTATGACGGATAGGATTTTAAAAGATGAACAGATATGGCTTGAGAGCAGGCAAAAAGATATATGGAGAATTTTTAGAATAATGGCTGAATTTGTGGAAGGATTTGATCAAATGACAAAACTTGGTCCCTGTGTTTCAATCTTTGGTTCTGCGAGGACGAAACCAGGACACAAGTATTATGAAATGGCTCGTGAGGTAGCAAAGGAACTTGTAAAAGCTGGATTTGGAATAATAACGGGTGGAGGTCCTGGAATAATGGAGGCTGCAAATCTTGGAGCAAAAGAAGCAGGCGGATTATCCGTCGGAATCAACATTGAACTTCCACTTGAACAAAAATTTAATCCATATGTTGATGTCGGAATTGAATTCAGACATTTCTTCGTCCGCAAGGTGATGTTTGTTAAATATGCACAGGGATTTGTCGTTTTGCCAGGTGGTTTCGGCACACTTGATGAATTCTTTGAAGCTGTAACTTTAATTCAAACTGGAAAAACAACTCGTTTTCCTGTTGTCCTCATGGGAAGCGAATATTGGGAAGGACTAATAAATTGGCTTAATAATACAGTCCTATTTGAAGGAAACATATCGCCAGAAGATATGACAATTTTTGAGCTTACAGATGACCCAAAGGAAGCTGCGAGGATAATAACTGAATTTTATCAAGAAAATGTTGTTTCACCGAACTTTTAAAATTTAATTTTTGAATTTCTATGATTCGGCTTGAAAATTTAACAAAAAAGTTTGGTGATTTTATCGCAGTTGATAATTTGACGCTTGAAATAAAATCAGGGGAATTTTTCGGCTTTCTTGGTCCAAATGGTGCTGGAAAAACAACGACAATAAAGATGATCGCTGGATTGATCCAACCAACGAGCGGGAAAATTTTTATCTGTGGGATTGACGCATTAAAAGAACCCGAAAAAGCCAAAAGCTATCTTGCTTATATCCCAGATCAACCTCATATGTATGATAAATTAACAGGGCGTGAATTTTTATATTTCATTGGCGGTCTCTTTAAAATGGAAAAGAAAAAAATAAAAGAAAAGATTGATTTTCTTGTTGAACACTTTGAGATCGGCAAATGGGTTGACAGAAGAATTGATGAATATTCTCAAGGAATGAAACAAAGGGTCGTGATAGCTTCTGCTCTGCTTCACGATCCAAAGGTTATAATAATTGATGAGCCAATGGTTGGACTTGATCCAAGAAGCGCAAAAATTGTAAAAGAAACACTCAAACAGAAATCAAAAGAGGGTGTGACAATTTTTATGTCAACCCACTCACTTGAAGTCGCCGAAGAGCTATGCGATACAATAGGGATAATAAAAGATGGGAAACTGATTGCTAAATTTGAATCAAAAGATATTGAAGAATTTAAACGAAGCCACGACGGGAAATTTGAAGCCTTGTTTATTGAATTGATAAAGTAGAACCGCTTTACGAACTAAATAATTATCAAGATGTCCGACTTATTTGTGATTTTGAAGTTCAAAATACTTTCAATCTTTAAATCAACTTTTGATTCAAAGTGGAACGGGGTTTTGAAAGAGCTTGGTTCGCTTGTCGTCTTCACGGGATTTGCTCTTTCAACCTTCATCTCTTCAAACTATGCAACCGCATATCTTCTCGGAGAGATTAAAATTGGACTTTTCTTATTTCATAGGATCTTGTCTATGCTTCTTTTCATTCTTTTCGTCCTTGTAAGTTTGGGAAATATCATCGTTGCGTACTCAACGCTATACAAAAGCAAGGACCTTGAATTTTTCCTCGCAACTCCTGTGAAACCAATAAAAATTTACACTGTCAAATTTCTTGACAATTTCTTTTACAGCTCATCAACTATGTTTATATTTATTACCGCAATTTTGCTTGGCTATGGAAGTTACTTATCAAAACCATTACACTTTTATGTTTTCTCATTTGCCGGCGTCATCGTTCCATTTATGCTTATGTCTGCATCTATCAGCATCACATTTTTGATGTTGATCCTGAAGCTTTCAAAAAGAATTGACATAAGGAAACTTGCGATCATTGCTGGTTTAATTTATGCTCTTGGAGTTTACCTTTACTTTAAGAGCGTAAATCCGACGAAGCTATTTACAGAAGCGATGAAATACTATCCACACATTGATCAGTATTTTGCACAGATTGATCCCTCAATAGCAATATATCTTCCAAACCATTGGGTTGCAGAGATATTTTATTTCAGTGCGAGAGGAAACTCAGAGATGGTTTTGAAATACTTTTTAATTTTAATATCAGCGACGATCGGGATGGTTCTTGTTAACTTCGGGGTTGCACGAAAACTTTATTTTGAGACATTGTTTATCGCATTTGATTTAAAAAACAAAATTAAGAAAAGATTTGATGTTGAGTTTTTAAGTTTTGCAAAGAGATCTGTTCTTCATCCTCAAGTTGAAGTTTTCGTTAAGCGTGATTTAAAGATGTTTTTCAGAGAGCCAAGTCAGTGGGTGCATCTTCTAATAATGATTGTTCTTGTTTTGATATTTATCGCCAGCTTGACCAAAATGCGCTTATACAGAATTGAGGCACAGATTTTAAGCCTCGCTTTTATATCAATTTTTTCATTCAATGTTTTTCTTATCGCATCAATTGTAATTCGTTTTGTCTATCCATTGATCTCGCTTGAAGGACCGAGCTACTGGGCTGTGAGATCATCGCCTGTTAAGCTATCGCGGCTTTACATTCATAAATTTATAATTTCGTTCTTTCCGATTCTTATAATCTCCGAAGCCATAGCATATGCATCTGTCTTCCCATTTGGAAAAGATCAAAACATTGGAGTATTAATAACAACGGTGAGTTTCTTTGTCACACTTACATATGTCTCACTTGGGCTTGGGATGGGTGGATATTTTGCAAATTATATGGAAAAAAGCCCCGTTAGACTTGCTTCATCAAGAGGAGCGACAATCGCTCTTTTGCTTGGTCTTGTGTTAATTTCAATTTTCGCGGGGATTATTTTCGTTCCTATAACTTTTTACTTTCAATCTTTAAAGTTTAACTCTGAATTTTTCAAATCTGCAATTATAGGAGCATTTCTCGCTTCAATTATGCTCTCCATTCCATTCAACCTGCTTGGATTGACAAGCATGAAAAGAGATTTTTAACTTTTTCGTACCTTTAACTCAAAATTAATTTTTATCCTGGTCAACTCGCAGATTTTCCTCAAGAGATTTGGGGAGGGGAAAATTTTATCGTTTTTCATTAGAGCGAGGGATTATGAAAAATACTTCAGTAATTTAAATAAGTTTCGTGAAGAGCTTGGGAAATTAAACGATGAACAAAAAAGCGAACTTTTGAAGTTTATGTTATCTTCGCTTACACCTGTTGAGAGAAAGGTAGAGCCGCTGCAAGTTCCAGGATGCCGTGCTGATTGCTTGCTAACATCTTGCGAAACTACTTGCCCAGCTGGAACAAAACCAAAATGTCAATGTCATTGGTTCTTCGCCGATTGCGGCTGTGAACCTTACTAAGATTTACGCTTGGAGTTGAATTTGAAATAAAAATTTTTATTCAGTATATTTAAGACGGAATGCGCCCGTAGCTCAACTGGATAGAGCGTCTGGCTACGGACCAGAAGGTTGGGGGTTCGAGTCCCTCCGGGCGTGCTATAAATTTATTTATTCTCCTCACCTTCTTCATTTGGAGATAACCCCAAATCACCAAATAACATCATTCTTGCCTTTTCAGACATCATACTTGGATTCCATCTGGGCTCCCACACTACTACAACATCAGCATCTTTTACTCCTGGTATCTTAAGCAGTCGTTCTCGCACTTGCTGGCTTATGAATGTGTGTGCTGGACAGCCTGGAGCTGTAAGCGTCATTTTAACACCGACCCAATCATCAATGATTTTAACCTCATAAACGAGGCCAAGATCTACGATATTTATGGGAATTTCAGGATCATAGCATTCCCTTAAGGCTTCATATACTTGTTCTTCGGTTACCATGGCTTAAGATAATTTTGTTTTTGTTTAATATAGCAATTTAAAGAAACATTTTAAAGTTATTTTTTCTTTTTGGGATTTACAGTTGCCTCATAAAGTTCAAGTTTTTCAAGCATTTGAATTGTTTTGTTTATCTGCTCGCGAAGCTCCGCAAATGATGCAACGACTTTGCTTATCTCCTCCTGAGGTAGATCTGATTCCAAAGAAATTTTAGCGAGAAGTTCTTCAACACCGGCTCTCATCCTTTGATAACTTTTTAGAAATGTCTCACGGAGCAGTTTTGGTGTCAACTTAACAGATCTCAATTTAACTCTCGGACCAGTCCCATAGATCCCAACTTGCATTAAAATCCTCTCCACGCTTTCAGGAAGGTCATAGTGAACCGATTCGCTTGATTCAATAACATCAAATTTCCTGCTCCTCTTAAGTGCGGAGACAAACTCTGAAAAAGTAGGAAGCGATATATCCTTGTGATTATACTTTATCAACAAATAAATTTTTCTTGCTGGCACAAGGATTTCATCATCTTTTGAAATTATCTCTTCAACTATTTTCATTAGTTTTCTTGAAAGCATTCTCACTTACACAAAATTGATTCTTCCGTGCTTTTATCAAAGAAATGCACCTTTTTCATATCAATCATAAGTTCTTTGTAAATCCCTGTTTGCAATTCCTCATGAGCAGAGATTCGCGCAACACATTGCGCAGTTGCACTCGCAAAATAAACATAAATTTCATTTCCCATCGGTTCAACAACATCAACTAAAACTTTTATTCTCTCTCCGTTTGATATTTGAGTATAAACTGGGTCATATATATGTTCAGGTCTAACACCGAGGACAACTTCTTTTCCGATATAGTTTTTCAGCTTCTCATAGTATTCTTGAGGGATTGAAAGTTTAAAGCCGTTATTATTCTCAACGAACTTCAATCCTTCGTCTTGGATTATTTTTCCATCAAGAAAATTCATTGATGGACTGCCGATGAAACCTGCGACAAATTTGTTTTTAGGGAAATTGTAAAGATTTAAAGGTGTATCTATCTGTTGAATTATTCCATCCTTCATTACGACAATTCTATCTCCCATCGTCATTGCCTCAACTTGATCATGAGTAACATAAATCATCGTTGCACCAAGTTTCTGATGAAGTTTTGATATCTCAGTTCTCATTTGAACTCTAAATTTTGCGTCAAGATTGCTTAAGGGTTCATCAAACAGAAAAACTTTTGGATTTCTCACTATCGCTCTCCCAACAGCAACGCGTTGTCTTTGCCCGCCAGAAAGCTCTTTCGGCTTGCGATCAAGCAGATGTTCAATACCAAGAATTTTTGCAGCTTCTTTGACTCTTTTATCAATTTCACTTTTTGGATATTTACGAAGTTTCAATCCAAACGCCATATTTTCGTAAACGGTCATATGCGGATAAAGTGCGTAATTCTGAAAAACCATAGCTATGTCTCTATCCTTTGGAGGTACATCATTGACAATCTTGTTATCAATATAGATATAACCTTTCGTGACCTCCTCAAGTCCTGCTATCATTCTCAAAGTTGTAGTTTTTCCACAACCGGAAGGACCAAGCAAAACCATAAATTCACCATCTTTAACTTCAAAGCTCACATCTTTAACAGCGACGACATTATTTGGATAAATTTTGCTCACATTTTCAAGTTTAACTTCTGCCATTGTCCGTGCCTCCTTGGGTTAGGTTCTTAAAGAGCATTTTGTTTTAATTTATAATTTTTTTCAAAATTTCGTAAAAGTTTGGCAAAGAAATTTTAACGCAATCAGGTTCATCTATATATGTTTCACCTTCGGCTATTAATCCGGCGATTGAGAAGGCCATTGCAATCCTGTGATCTCCGAATGTTTTAATTAAAGTTCCCCTTAATTTTTTTCCACCTTCAAAGGCAAAACCATCTTCATATTCTTCAACTTCAACTCCCATACTTCTCAAATTCATAACTACTGCTTTTATTCTATCGCTTTCCTTATTTCGCAAATCCCAAGCGTCGCGAACCTCAAAAGTGCCTTCCGCAACTGTTCCAGCAATTGCAAGTATAGGTATCTCATCAATGATGTTTGGAATTATTTCACCCGAAAGAGTTAAGTTTTTAAGATTTATTTCCTTTTCAGACTTAACAATCAAATCACCAATCGGTTCATTTGTTACTTCTTTTAAGTTTTGAATTTGAATTTGTGCCCCCATTTTTTTGAGAACATCTATAAATCCAATTCTTGTTGGATTTAAACCTACATTTTTTATAACTATGTGAGAATTTGGGATAATCAAGCCAGCGACGATAAAAAAAGACGCTGATGATATATCGCTTGGGATAACGTAGTGTTGTGGTTTTATTTTTATTTCCGGTTCAACTTCAATTATTCTTTTGCCACTTTCGTTTTTTACATTTAAATTAAGCAATCTTTCTGTGTGGTCCCTGCTTGGAATTTTTTCTATTATAGTTGTTTTCCCATCCGCATGGAGCCCGGCAAAAATTAGGCAAGATTTCACTTGAGCGCTTGGAACTTCAAGTTCATATTCTATGGGATTTAACTTTTCAACAGCGAAAATTTTTAATGGAGCTGTCCCGCTTTCGGTAGCTTCAATTCTTGCTCCCATCAACTTAAGTGGCTTTACAATTCGCATCATCGGGCGTCTGCGCAGTGAATCGTCGCCTGTTATTTCGGAATCAAAATTTTGTCCAGCAAGTATCCCAGCAAGAAGGCGAATTGTTGTCCCAGAATTGCCAGCGTCAAGGATTGAATTGGGTTTTTGAAAATTTTTAATACCTTTTCCTTTTATTTTTAATTTTTGTGAAAGATCAATTTCAACTCCAAGATCTGCGAGACATTTTAAAGTTCTTATCGTATCATCTGATATAAGAAAGTTTTCTATTTCATTTTCCCCAGTTGAAAGAGCAGAGATCAGAGCAACACGGTGCGAGATTGATTTATCCCCCGGTAAATGGATTACTCCACTTACTTTATTTACTTTTTGAATCTTCACTTAAATAAATAAGATCTTTAATTGAGCAGAAAAGGGGTTGCCAAAGCAACCCCTTTTGAATCAAAACCTAAATTAGATTAATTTTCAGCTTTCCTCAACACTTCCAGTTGTTTCAACTTCTTCCTTTTTCTCAACGCCTAATTTAGACTCAAGGGATTCAATCCTCTTAACAAGCTCGTCAATCTGCTGTTGTAAAGTTTTAAATTTCGTGTCAACATAGTTTTTTGAAACACCGCCAGCTTTTGGTTGAGTCTTTTTTGCGGGTTTCTTTGATGTCTTTTTCGCTTTCGCCATAATAACTCCCTCCTAATTTGATTTTAACTGATTATCACTTTGCAAAATGTGGCACATTCTCAAGCATCAAAATTTCTCCGTCCATTTCAGGTGGAATTGGTAGTTCCATTATTTTAAGTATCGTTGGGGCTATATCACCAAGTTTTCCATCTTTTTTAAGTTCACCTTTATAATCATCCATCACAAGTATAAATGGAACTTGGCTTGTTGTGTGAGCGGTATGCGGTTCTCCCGTATCCGGGTCAATCATTTTTTCAGCATTTCCATGATCAGCGGTAACTATCATAACATATCCATTTTTCCTCGCGGAGTTGTAAATTTTTCCAATGCAAGTATCAACTGCTTCAATCGCTTTAACAGCAGCTGGAATTACACCTGTGTGCCCGACCATATCTGGATTTGCAAAGTTCAGAACAATAAGAGCATACTTTTGCTTATCCATTTCCTCAATGACTTTTTCAGTTACTTCAAAAGCGCTCATCTCTGGTTTTAGATCATAGGTTGCAACCTTTGGAGAAGGAATTAAAATTCTATCCTCACCTTCAAATGGATCTTCTCTACCGCCACTGAAAAAATAAGTTACATGAGCGTATTTTTCCGTTTCAGCGATTCTTAATTGTTTTAATCCATGTTTTGATATAATCTCGCCGAGGGTATTTGTCAAATATACAGGTTTGAAAGCAATTGGGACATCAAAGTCATCGTTATATTCAGTCATTGTTACAAAGTGAACATCAAGTTTTCTGCGGTGAAATTTATCAAAGTTTTCATCAATGAAAGCTCGTGTTAATTGCCGTGCTCTATCCGCTCTGAAATTGAAAAATATAATTGAATCACCGTCTTTAACTTGTCCAACTGGATTTCCATCTTCATCTACAACTATAAAAGGAACGACGAATTCATCGGTTATTCCTTTTTCATAAGATTTTAAAATTCCTTCCTCTGCACTTTTGAATTTTTCACCTTGTGCTTCTGTCATTGCCCTATAGTATTTTTCAGTTCTTTCCCATCTGTTGTCTCTATCCATACCATAATATCGTCCACCGACAACTGCTATCTTTCCAACACCGATTTCTTTTGCTTTTGATTCAAATTCTTTAACATAGCCAATTGCGCTTGATGGTGGTGTATCTCGTCCATCAAGAAGAGCATGAACGAAAACTTTTTGAATTTCGTACATTTTTGCAAGCTCAAGCAAGGCATACAGATGTTCCATATGGCTGTGCACTCCTCCATCGGATAAAAGTCCGACAAGGTGAAGTGCACTATTATTTCGCTTTACATTTTCAATTGCCCCAAGCAATGCTTCGTTTTTAAAGAATTCACCACTTTTTATTGCTTTGCTAATTCTAACGATATCTTGATAAACAATTCTACCAGCGCCGATATTTAAGTGTCCTACTTCCGAGTTTCCCATTTGACCATCTGGTAAACCAACATATTCACCCGAGGCGTGGAGAGCAACCCAGGGGTAATTTGCATATAGATAATCAAAATTAGGCTTTTTGGCAAGTGCTATTGCATCACCTTGAATTGGTATATTTTCATCGCGAACTCCAAATCCGTCAAGGATTACGAGTATGACTTTTTTCACTTTATACGAGTTTTTGTTTTAAAAGTTTTCGCTTTAAAAATATAAAAAGTTTTACACTTAATTTCAAAGAAAACTCTTGGGTGGTCTTGATTTGTTGGAAAGTTATTAATGTTAAGAACTTGATATGCTAAATTTTTTTATCATGATATAGGTAAAAACTTTTGGGAAGGCGAGTTATTAAGAAGGGTTAATAAATAAAAAAACCCGGCAGCGACCTACTCTCCCGGTCGCTCGCGCGACCAGTACCATCGGCGCTGGAGGGCTTAACTTCCGTGTTCGGAATGGGAACGGGTGTTTCCCCTCCGCTATAGCCACCGGGTCAAAAAACCATAAAAAATTGGAAGGGTGGAAAAGCCACAGGATACGAAACTTGCTTGCAAACCTAATCTGTAAGCGATAGAATTAGTTTTAGCTAAGTCGCACGGCCGATTAGTACCACTCGGCTAAACGCCTTGCGGCGCTTACACCTGTGGCCTATCAACCTGGTAGTCTACCAGGGGCCTTCAGGGGCTTAAAGCCTCGGGATACCTAATCTTGGGGTGGGCTTCGCGCTTAGATGCTTTCAGCGCTTATCCCATCCGAGCATAGCTACCCAGCGGTGCCACTGGCGTGACAGCTGGTACACCAGAGGCTCGTTCACCCCGGTCCTCTCGTACTAGGGGTGACACCCCTCAGGTATCCTGCGCCCGCCACAGATAGGGACCGAACTGTCTCACGACGTTCTGAACCCAGCTCACGTACCGCTTTAACGGGCGAACAGCCCGACCCTTGGGACCTTCTCCAGCCCCAGGATGCGATGAGCCGACATCGAGGTGCCGAACCTCCCCGTCGATGTGAACTCTTGGGGGAGACTAGCCTGTTATCCCCGGAGTAGCTTTTATCCTTTGAGCGACGGCCCTTCCACTCGGAACCGCCGGATCACTAGGCCCTGCTTTCGCACCTGCTCGACCTGTCGGTCTCGCAGTTAAGCCCCCTTATGCCCTTGCACTCTACGCACGATTACCAACCGTGCTGAGGGGACCTTTGGGAGCCTCCGTTACCTTTTAGGAGGCGACCGCCCCAGTCAAACTGCCCACCTAACACTGTCCCTCCCTAGGATTTACTAGGGCAGGTTAGAACCCAGACAGAACAAGGGTGGTATTTCAAGGGTGGCTCCATCCCGACCGGAGTCGGGACTTCTCAGCCTCCCACCTATCCTACGCATGCCCTGCCCGAGTTCAATGCTAGGCTGCAGTAAAGCTTCACGGGGTCTTTCCGTCCCGTGGCGGGTAACCGGCGTCTTCACCGGTACCACAAGTTCGCCGAGCCCGTGGCTGAGACAGCGTCCAAGTCGTTACACCATTCGTGCAGGTCGGAACTTACCCGACAAGGAATTTCGCTACCTTAGGACCGTTATAGTTACGGCCGCCGTTTACCGGGGCTTCGGTTTGGAGCTTCGCCCTTACGGGCTAACCCCTCCCCTTAACCTTCCGGCACCGGGCAGGTGTCAGTCCCTATACTTCCTCTTACGAGTTAGCAGAGACCTGTGTTTTTGATAAACAGTCGCTTGGACCCTTTCACTGCGGCCCCGTTGGGCTTGTTCCGCGAGGGAACTCACCTACTAGGGGCACCCCTTCTCCCGAAGTTACGGGGTCAATTTGCCGAGTTCCTTAGCCACGGCTCACTCGCGCGCCTTAGGATACTCACCCCGCCTACCTGTGTCGGTTTCCGGTACGGTCTGCCTGAAACCTCCCGCGCGAGGTTTTTCTTGGCAGTGTGCTCCAGACCAGTTTGTGGGCTTACGCCCTCCCATTCGCCTCTCGGAGTTATGAGGATGCGGATTTGCCTACATCCTCCTCCTACAGGCTTAGACCACCTAAGCCGGCAGGTGGCTGGCCCTTCGCTCCTGCGTCACCCCTCGCGGTCAATCGGTTTCAGGCAGGCACGGGAATATTAACCCGTTTCCCATCGGCTACGCCTTTCGGCCTCGCCTTAGGGGCCGGCTAACCCTGCGCCGACGAACGTTGCGCAAGGAAACCTTAGGCTTTCGGCGGGAGGGATTCTCACCCTCCTTATCGCTACTAATGCCAGGATCCGCTCTTCTATTCGGTCCATCCCAGCTCACGCTGAGACTTCAACCCGAATAGAATGCTCCCCTACCTCTCGATAGACTTTCGTCTATCGAGACCGCAGCTTCGGCGACAGGCTTAAGCCCCGAGAATTTTCGGCGCCGGGTCGCTCGACCAGTGAGCTGTTACGCACTCTTTAAATGAATGGCTGCTTCTAAGCCAACATCCTGGCTGTCTTAGCAACCCGACATCCTTTGCATCACTTAGCCTGTACTTTGGGGCCTTAGCTGGCGGTCTGGGTTCTTCCCCTCTCGGCAATGGAGCTTATCCCCCACTGCCTGACTCCCGCGAAACGAAATGGCGGAATTCGAAGTTTGACTGGGTTTGGTAGCGTTGTGACGCCCCTAGCCCAATCAGTGCTCTACCTCCGCCACTCTATTACGCGAGGCTAGCCCTATAGCTATTTCGGGGAGTACGAGCTATCACCGTGTTCGATTAGCTTTTCACTCCTACCCACAGCTCATCCGAGCGGTTTTCAACCCACACCGGTTCGGGCCTCCATGGGGTATTACCCCCACTTCACCCTGGCCATGGGTAGATCACACGGTTTCGCGTCTGCCGCGCGTTACTAAGACGCCCTATTCGGACTCGCTTTCGCTACGGCTCCCGGCCTGAGGCCGTTAACCTCGCAACGCACGGCAACTCCCTGGCTCATTAAGCAAAAGGCACGCGGTCACTCATCCTACCTCGGAAACCGAAGTAGGATTTGCTCCCACCGTTTGTAGGCACACGGTTTCAGGTTCTATTTCACTCCCCTCCCGGGGTTCTTTTCACCTTTCCCTCACGGTACTGGTGCACTATCGGTCACAGGGGTGTATTTAGCCTTGGGAGATGGTTCTCCCTGATTCCCACAGGGTTCCGCTTATCCCGTGGTACTTGGGATCATCCACCAGGAAGTCATCTCGTTTTTGCCTACGGGGCTTTCACCCTCTATGGCTGATCTTTCCAGATCATTCGGCTAACGAGATGATTTGTAACTTCCCGACCTAGCCCACGGCTCGGTCCGTGGATGTCCCGCAACCCCGACAGTGCAACGGCCGTGGCCTTTTGCACACTGTCGGTTTAGGCTTTTCCCCGTTCGCTCGTCGCTACTTAGGGAATCGCTTTTGCTTTCTTTTCCTGGGGGTACTGAGATATTTCACTTCCCCCCGTTAGCCTCCCAGCTTAAAACTGGGATGTCCTGACATTACTCAGGACAGGTTGCCCCATTCGGAAATCCCCGGATCACAGGCTGCTACCGCCTCCCCGGGGCTTATCGCAGGTAGCCACGTCCTTCATCGCCACCCTGTGCCTAGGCATCCACCGTGTGCCCTTAGTAACTTAGCTAAAACTAATTCTACCGACCTACAGATAGGCGCATACAGGTTTCTATCCTGGGCTCAGTCCCGAAGCGTTTGCTCAGTTTATTAGAGAGCTACTAACCTCGGAACTTCCACCCTTCCAATTTTCAAAGAACTCTTTGTGTGGAGGCGACCGGATTCGAACCGGTGACCTTCTGGTTGCAAACCAGACGCTCTCCCAGCTGAGCTACGCCCCCGGTCTTAAACCGAGGTCCTATAGCTCAAATGGTCAGTGGGCCTGAGTGGAGTTGAACCACTGACCTCACGCTTATCAGGCGTGCGCTCTAACCACCTGAGCTACAGGCCCATAAATAATTTAAGGCGTGCACAGAGCATCGGCCAATTTAGACAGAGTTTTTCTCCTTAAAAAGGAGGTGATCCAGCCGCACCTTCCGGTACGGCTACCTTGTTACGACTTCGCCCCAGTCACCGGTTTCACCTTCGGCGCCTGCCTCCCCTTACGGGGTTAGCTCGGCGACTTCGGGTGCCCCCGGCTCCCATGGCGTGACGGGCGGTGTGTACAAGGCCCGGGAACGTATTCACCGCGCCGTGCTGATGCGCGATTACTAGCGATTCCGACTTCACGCAGTCGAGTTGCAGACTGCGATCTGAACTGGGCCGGCTTTTTAGGGATTGCCTCCGCCTCGCGGCTTCGGAACCCGCTGTAGCCGGCATTGTAGCACGTGTGTAGCCCCGGACATAAGGGCCATGAGGACTTGACGTCGTCCCCACCTTCCTCCAGCTTGCGCTGGCAGTCTCCCTAGAGTGCCCGGCATTACCCGCTGGCAACTAGGGACAGGGGTTGCGCTCGTTGCGGGACTTAACCCAACACCTCACGGCACGAGCTGACGACAGCCATGCAGCACCTGTGCCGGCTCCCGACTTTACGGGTCGTCACCCTTTCGGGCTCCTACTACCGGCATGTCAAGCCCGGGTAAGGTTCTTCGCGTTGCATCGAATTAAACCACATGCTCCACCGCTTGTGCGGGCCCCCGTCAATTGGTTTGAGTTTCACCCTTGCGGGTATACTCCCCAGGCGGGGTGCTTATTGCGTTAGCTTCGACACCGACCCCTTTCGGAGCCGACATCTAGTACCCATCGTTTAGGGCGTGGACTACCAGGGTATCTAATCCTGTTTGCTCCCCACGCTTTCGTGCCTGAGCGTCAGTAACGGGCCAGGAGACCGCCTTCGCCTCCGGTGTTCCTCCAGATATCTACGCATTTCACCGCTACACCTGGAATTCCATCTCCCTCTCCCGTACTCAAGGCTCTCAGTATCAAAGGCAATTTCCCGGTTAAGCCGGGAGATTTCACCTTTGACTTAAGAGCCCGCCTGCGCACCCTTTACACCCAGTGAATCCGGACAACGCTTGCACCCTACGTATTACCGCGGCTGCTGGCACGTAGTTAGCCGTCCCTTACGCAGGGTACCGTCATCGGCCGACGTATTCGGTCAGCCTTATTCGTCCCCTGCTTACGACGTCACGACAGCCATCCCCTACCCCGAACGCGCTCGTACCCAGAGTGTGCCTGTCGAGCGGAGGCGAGTAGTCCCCGGACATGGCTCACGGGGGA
>JANXBN010000010.1 GCA_025060635.1 Candidatus Kryptonium sp.
TATCAACAACTAAACTTATACTCCTGGCACCTAATACCATAATCCCAAAATATCCATTACCTCGCTTGCCTATAATCCAACCTAATGTGTCCATCTCAAAATAGTCAAGCTGTTTAGGTATAAATATGTTTATATGACGATACTGCTCAACAAATGTCATACCAGTAAAATCATACAACGCTATCAACGTACCCTCATACTGAAAAATACGTTCATATGGTGAAGAAGATGACCATTTGTTAGGATTTCTATAAATTTTATGAGCCCTGTCCACGAGTTCGGGTAAAATTTTTATCTCTTCAGGGAAGAACATACCGAGTTCAATTTCTGAAAAATATGGATGAACCGAAAAAACCGTATTATAATCCCCAAAATCAGAAAATGTTATATCCCAACTATGCTGCTGTATCGGCTGAAGTATACCACCCTGTAAACTACCCATGCAATAATCCCTCGTCATATATGTGTATTTGTAAACAGCAGGATTCCTCTCCTTGCCAAATCTTATTATGTTCCTAACTCTTTTCCTCTCCCTATGCTCATATGAAACCGCACGATCTGTAGCTATATAATAAATTATATCAGGAAGATAAAAACTGCTTAAAGCGCAAAATATAACACTATTTGACTCTTTTAAATATGGCTTAAAATCAATTTGACCAAAATAAAGATATCCAAGTGTTCTTGCTTGAGCATATCGTGGATTTATTACGAACTCCGAATAATCCCTGCTATGCCCGCCACAATAGCAACCCACAAGATACTCAACTGCATAATCTGCAAGAATATATTCAATCATCATCTGTGCCTTTCTTTTCATAAGAGTATCTTCCGCAAAGTCGTAAAGTAAGCAAAGAGGTGGAATATAGGTTATTATGTATGTTGGTGAATCAAATTCAATTTGACCAAAGGATACAGTTTGATTTATCCAGTAGTTAATATACTCTTCAGATTCGTGAAAAAGTTCACTTGATGTTTTTAAGTTTGACCAAGTTTCACCTTGCCATTCTTGTGATATTAGATACCATGCGATATAATACATCAGCCAATGATTTTCGGTGTCGCCACGATAGATTGTTTTTGTTTTAAATGTATTTTTGATTTTATCACGATATTCATTGCTTAAATTATCCTTGCAATGTAAATAAAGACCCATTAGTTGATAGGCAAAGAACATATTATCGACCTCTGGATTTTGAATTAACAAATCAAGCCATTTGAGAGATCTTTCAAAATCTTTTCTAAACTTTAGTTTAACTGTTAAGACGAAAAAATCGGGTTTTTTATGTAAAAGGTTAAATGAATCGGAATAGAATGAAATTATGGTATTTTTTCTATATTGGAATTCATATAAATAGTTTTGCTCTATTGAGTTAAAGTTGGAGTTTTCCGCTTTTGCTTTGAGCAGAAATATCAAGATTACAATAGCAATCATAAGACGATCGTCTTTTTATTTATGTATGATTGGATCATCGCTTCAATTACTTTTAGATTTTTTAAACCAGTTTCAGCGTCAACTTCTGGTCTTTTTCTCTCAATTACACAGTAAGCAAATTCACATAATTCTTCAACAAAACTTTCAATTGTTTCATCAAACACGTAAGTAATACAGTTACTGTTTAATTCTTGAATTTGAATTTTATTTAAGTAGCATTTTATTATCGCTTCTGTTCCATGAATTGTTATTTCATAGGTATCAGGCACAACATATGAAGACGATAAAGCTCCAATTATTCCATTTGAGAATTTTAAAATAGCAACACTAGAATCTTCAACATTTAGATATGCGCTCCTTGCAAGACATGAAATTTCAACGATATCACCAAATAAATACGACAAGGTATCAACAAAGTGAATTCCAAGTTGGGTCATTGGTAAAAGAGGACATTTGCCTTTATCTCTCTTCCACTCTGGAAACTCACCAAGCCCCGTCGCCATCGATATATTAGCTTCAAAGAACGCGATTCTCCCAACAAGATTTTTCTCAATAATTTCCTTTGCCTTCCTAAAAACTTTTCTTTTCCGCGTGTTATGTCCCACTTGAACAACTAAACCTTTCTCCTTAGAAATTCTCAAAATTTCTTCAGCTTCAGTGACACTTACTGTTATTGGTTTTTCAACAAAGACATCTTTATCTTTAAGAAGTGCTTTCTTCGCTTGTTCAAAATGAAGGAAGTTAGGTGTTATAATTACGACTGCATCAATATCTGTATATGTTAAGAGTTCATCATAGTTTAAAAAACCTTTGCAGTTAAATTCCTCACTTACTTCTTGAACGAGTTTTTCATTGACATCGTAGCAAGCTACGACAGTTATTTGAGAGCATAATTTAATTGCGTTTCTTATCGTTTTTCCATGACCTCCGAGTCCGACTAAAGCTATTTTTACCTTTTTGCTTTTCATGTTTGTTGTGTTAACTCTGAGATTGAATTTAGAATTATTTTTAATCTTTTGATATTTTCAATTGTTGATTCAATAAGTGGGATGCGATGAGTTTCAAGAGTTATATTTATTTGTTCAGCGATATTATCTTGGATTATTGCTTTCATTTGTCCAAACCAGTTAACAGCCCCATCACCAATCAAAGTGCATCTGAACTCTGGAAAGTTAACAGCATCTTTAACATGCAGATTTACGATAAAATTCTTTATCGCTTCATATCCATTAGGATAAGCAAATTCGCCAGCCCCAACAGCATTTGCTGGATCCCAGTTTGCACCAAGGTTCTTGATTCCAACAAGTTTTATAACTTCAGCTGTATTCTTACCAGTATCACAATAAAAACCAGGTTCATTTTCAATAGCAAGCGTAAAATTTTCTGATTGAGCATATATAGAGACAGTTTTTAGAATTTCAATTATATTTTCAAGCGGTGTCGTGTCTTTGACAAATCCAAAAATGATTACTTTATTGACATTTAGTTTACGGGCAAGTTTAAATGTATCTGGTAGTACATTCTCAATTTCAAATTTTACTCTTTCGTTCTCTGATGGTTTTATTTTAAAAATCCCTGGGGAAAGCGCAGTTATACTGATCTTACCACTTTCAAGATTATCTAAAACAAATTTTAAATCGCTATCATTAATATAAGGCACTCTTTTTTCATAGCTGCTTATACATCTAAGTTCATAATTTCTAATACCAAGCCTCAAACCAACTTCAATTGCCTCTTTTATGTTTAAGGAGATTTCATCTGAAACAATTCCTATCTCCATGATTTTCCTGTTTTATTTTGTTTTCAAATTTATAGCATCATTGCAGATCTTTTCCACATATAGTCAGGGTCTATATATGGCTCGTCGTTTATATATTCTTTCATTAGTTCAATTTTATTTTTCAAAAGATCGCCGAAATTTTCACCATGGATAAGTGGTGTTTCCCCCATATCTGTTATCGCCATGAATTCAACTCCATTATTATTTTCCCACAGATCAATGAGTTCTTCTGTATTTTTAATTTCGCTTTCCATAAGTTCTCTTACCATATTTTTATACTTTTGTTTGTCATTTTCAGAATTAGATTCAAGATAACCATGGACTCCAGCGATCCAAGCGGATATATTTCTAATAGTTTTGAACCAACATTTCAAAACCTTCAACCTGACAAATTGATCCCAAAATGCTTTTTTTGATTTTGAATTATCAGGAAGATTTTTAATTTCATCACTAAGCATATTTATTGCTTCTTCAAGGGGTGGAAATAGGAATTTATCCATTCTTTCGGTAGCGATTTCACATCTTTTTCTATCTGTCAATTCAAATAAAACATCTCTCATGAGGTCAACATTATTTGGGTTTTGAGGCGTTGAACACATAAATTCCTCATAATATCTTCTTTTGACTTCTGGTATTGTTTCAATATTTGGAACAAGAGGTCTAACCCATAACCTTAGCCATGTAAAACCAAAGGTAGAATAAAGATGTACAGGAATTGGATAAGCAAGTATCGCCTTTTCAGCTAGTTTCCATGAATTAACAAGTGAACTCCATTTTTCGCCTGCCCAAACTTTTGCAATTCTTTCAATCTCTTTATCTATATCCATATCGGGTTTATATTGAAAAATTCTTATTATTTCTTGGTTGATATTATAGGGTGCAAGATCAGGTGGATTAATTCCTCCAGTATGAGCAATATAATCTATACCAGAGTCTTTCATAGCTTTCAACTTTTGATAAGTAAGCCAAGGATATGGAATACCAATTAACGGATCCAAAAATGTATAAGGTCCGCAAGTAAAATAAAAGTGAGCATTTGAATTTCTTGATCTAAGATCAGCAAGTAATTCTTTTTCCTTTGGATCAATGTAATTTTGATACGGCGTTCCGCCAACTTCTTTGATTTCTGGATATTGGGGATGTGAATATGGTACATGCCAACCAATTCCTAAAAGTGAGTTTGTTTCAACCTCAATTTTGTTTTCTAATCCTTTCCAAATCGTATCATGCTCACCGTAAAAGGACTCAAGTCGCGTTATAACTCTGAAATTTGGATTAATCTCAGAAGCTGCGTCTCTCAAAGTTTTAAAAAATCTAAGGATATTTTGCCCTGCTACTTTTGCTATTTCCTCATCGCTTTTCCATTCACGAATTAAATAAGCTCCTCCATTTCTTCCAACATATAAAGATTTTGTATGCTCAAACCCGGAACCACTATCATTAGTCCAAATAGAAAGAAATTCAAGTTCAGGAACTTCTTTAAGTAATTTCCTTAGCATTTCAGCGTAATGTTCAAGAACTTTGGGGTGTGCTATAGTAAGGTTAAATCTTGGTTTGAAACTTCTGAATGGATGATCAACGCGTGCCCCTCTTAACATAGGGTATCTTGCAAAAAGCTCTTCAGGCACAGATCTTGGCTCAAAGCAAAGAAGCCCTGGCGAAAGCCCATATTTGAGAGCTAATTTCGCGCTTTTTCTCAAGTAAGCAAGATTAATGCTAAGATAATAAAATGGATAAATTCCCCGGTTTAACTCACTATATACAAATTGGTCAAGTGCTGGTAAATATGTGTAAAACATCGGATAAACCTCACCTCTTGGCCCCGTTTCAATTCCCATCGGAAAACCTAATCCATTCACCTCAACATGCGTGAATCCAAATTTCGCAAGTGCTTGAATATAACTTTCCCTTTTTAAATTTCGCTGAATTCTTCCCTGTTGTGTCAAAAAGAAATCATTTACACTCCTTATCCATTTAAAGGTAACTGGAATAAAATTACCATTTATCCATTCATCTATATCATCATTAATCTTGTCCTCAATCAAATAAATAAAAAATGAATAAAGAAAGTATCGTTTTGATGAATAGAGTAATCCAGAGCCAAATTGATCAATTTTGAAAAAAGTATAATTATCATCGTATTTAACTTTTGCAGATTCCCTTCCATCGTAATCAATTTCATCCGCAACCGAAATATAAAGTGTCCCTTTTTCATGTATCAATTCATCCGCTTTATCCATCTCAACAATTTCAACAGGATTACCTAAATAGTTTGAGAGATGAAATGCCACAGTTCTAACTACCGGGGCACAGTTTTTAAGGAATTTGATGGTTTTGATATTATTTAATGCGTCAGCTAATTTCATCTTAAGTTATCATTTTGTTTTGGTTTTATTTTTAATTCCATACAGAAGCATAAAAAGACCAAATATAATGTAAATGGAAGCAACAGTTATGAAGATATAAATATCCCTTTCGCTGTTTGATACGATAGAAAGTAATGGAACTAAAATGCCTATTACTATTAAAATAATCCCTATAAAACTGAATGTTGTAACATCTTTCGCAGTAGTTCCGTATACCTCTTCTTCAACATTTACAGGTGTTTCAATCTTTTTGAAAAAGTCTTCAACCATTTTTCTGTCTTGCTCTGTTTCTCTAACAAATTTATTAAAGAAGATAAGACTGAAGCCAAGGGCAAACGATAAAATAATGACACTTAAATACCTTATCATAGATTCTTCTTTCAGGTTAAGAGATAATATAAGGGATAGAATGACAGAGGTTGAGATTGATATTAGTAATAATGTCTTTTTATTTTTTAGGTAGAGGTCTCGTATTTTATCGCTTAATAATAGTATCCCAAATGTAGCGATAGCAGATATATACACTTGCGGTCCAACTGACCATCCAGCGATGAATCTTGAGATAATACCTATCATCAGTCCCCAGATAATTGCAAGCGATGCACCCCATCTTGGTATTGACTTAAAAATTAAACCGAAAGCGAGTGGGATATTTACAGGTATATTGAAAAGTGTAAAGAATGTAACCATTATATTGAAAATTCCAAACTCACTATGAATATAAATCAAGGCTTCTGCAATAACTATTAAAGCAAGAACAAGCGTTGTGAACCTTCCAAATCTAAACTGTTTTAACTCATCTGCATTCGGATTAAATAGAGGGACATATATATCTCTGGTTATAATTGAGCCAACAAAATTATATACACTTGACAGAGTGCTCATTGTAGCTGAAAGCATTGCAGACATCAAAAGCCCAATGAGTCCAGCTGGCAAGATTTGAAGTGCTACCCCAAGATAAACTAGATCATTCGGTTGAAAAAACTTTTTGAATAAATCAACTTGCATTAAATCAGGCCAAATTACCCTTGCTACAAGCGGTGGAACTGCAAAAAGAAATGGTTGAGCAAAAGATAAAACAGATGCAAGAATTCCCACTTTTAAAGCTGACCTTTCATCAACAACACTATAAAATCTCTGCGATGCACCTGCTGCTATTCCAATAGTTCCAATGAGATAAATTGCTATTAAAAAATTTAAATCATAAAAAACATTATTGTAAACATGTTCAAAAGTAAGTGGCGGTGCATTTTCAAAAAGGCCATTCAATCCACCAACAAATTTCAAACTGAGAGGAGCAATTACAAGAGTCATGCTTATTAAAATTATAAACTGAACGAAATCCGTTACAAGAACACCCCATAAACCTCCAAGAAATGTATAAAATAAAATTATAATCCCCGTTGCAATTATAAGAATATCTATATTTATCCCAATCAGAGGAGCGAGAAATTTACAAGTTGCAGAAAGTTGAGCTCCAGCCGAAAGAATATAATTTGCAGATATAACCCAACCGAGAAGCTGTTGAGTTTGAATGTTATATCTTGTTTGAGTATACTCAATTGGAGAAACAACTCTTGATCTTCTCCATCTCTTTGCTGTAAGTAAAGATGCAAGAAAATATGTCACAATTCCACTGCTTATGTAAATTACACCATACCATGATGAATGGTAGATAAAACCAGCAGCTGCCGTAAAAGTCCACGCACTGAAATTTGTCATATAAAGAGAAACCCCACTTATCCACCAAGGAACTTTGTTACCTGCTGCGAAATAATTTTTTACGCCTTTGCTAAATTTAGAATAATATATTCCTATGAAAAGCATTATAACGAAGTAAATCACTAAGACAATATAATCAACATCTTTTGCGAATTTCATTGTTTTAAACCCTATTTTGATTCTGAAAAGTTTACTTGCTGAACCGTTTGTCTTTCTTCAAAAATATTATTGCTTTACCTGAATCTCTTACTGCTATTGAGAAAGTTGCATAATTACTTTTTTCAATTTTTATATTCTTAAAATCAATTTCCCTACCGTTGAAAATAACTTTACTTGCCTTTGCGTCCTCTGGAAGTAAAACATTTGTATTAATAGTTGAATGTTTATCTTCTCCAGTTGCGATCTCAAGCGTTATTTTCTCACCATCAAATTTAAAATCATAGTAAATTCCCTTTCCTGAAGCTTTATAAAATGCGCTAACCACAGCATTATCAACTTCAGCCGAGAGCCATCTTGGGGAAAGTTTAACCTTTTGGAATAGTTTGAATTTATCTTCAATACCAGCTAGCCCATCCATTAGAGCATAAAACATAGCGCTCGAGCCCCATATATCGGTTGATGACTCCATCGGGCTTGTCATTTTTTCTTGGCTTAGTGGCGTTCCATCTGGGAAATACCATAAATATGTTTTTCTTATTTTTAGTGCAAGATTATAATATCTTTTTAGTATATCAACTCCGTATTTTTCAAAACCATGATCAAAAGCAGCTTTAGCAAGTTCACCTCCGACAAGCGGCATAATACCACCATTGCAGTATGCACCGCGGATAATTCTTTCATCACCAAAGATCCCATCTGGGAACGGGGGATCAATTGAAAACCATTCAGCAAATGCTTCTGTTCTTTTTCTTCTTTCTAGATACTCCTTAATAATTGAAACCGCCATTTTATGTGTTGCTACACCTCGATTTATGTCCATTGGATTGCTCAAGCTAAGTTGTTGAGATTCATCAACCCCATCTATAACTACAGGAGTTATTTTAACGAAATGAGTATAAAACCTGCCGTTCCAGCAAATTTTATTCATTCTTCGCTTCAGAGCAATTGCTCTCTTTTTCCATTCCTCTGATTTTTTTCTATTTTTAAAAAGTTCATAAAATGATGTCATTATCATGAAAGCTTCGTAGTATCCACTGTTATCTCCGTGCATTATTCCCCAAAAGGTGTTTTCATCAATTTGGAATTGAAGCCAATTGTGCTTTCCAGCAGTATATGCAAAATCCCAAGTATCAATTGTATAAGCGCGTTTGACAAGTTTTAATTTCTTATCCCACCTCCACGGATTAGTGAGTATATAGTTAAGAGCTTTCTCCATTTTTGGTAACAACTGCCTTACCCATTCATCATCACCAGTAGCTTGCCAGACAAGATAAATTGCTTTGATAAATCTGAACTCAACATCAGCTTCAACGGGAACACGAACATATTTCACCCAATTTTCTTTTTCACAAGGTAATTTTTCTGGGAAAACTGTGAAATAATCAAAAATTCTACCATTGTCCGCTTGCGTTTCTGCAAAGTGCTCAACCATGTTTTTTATTTCTGCCTCGAAATACCTTGAAGCTCTTAAGTGGTCTGCTATAGTTCTGATCCAAAAAGATGGTGCATCTGGATCAATAAAAGCCCTTATCTTTTTTGCATCAATATAAACATCAACAGTGTTCACATCAAAAAAATACTTTACACTTGGAATGAATTCGTCAAATTCAGCTTTTCCAGTTTTAATGTAAGTTTCTTTAATCATTTTTCTAATGATTTGGTTTTTATTTCTTCAAAAATTAAATCTTTAAATTCAGATTCAATAACAGATGTAAAAGCATAAAGCACCATTCCAAGGCACCAAGCGTGGGAAAGTGTGAGTATTGTTCCAGCTGGCCTAAGCCAATCAACATAATAAAACTGCTCCGTCATCATACCTTTGAAAGAATTAAAATCACCATCAAACCTTGCTATGAATTGAAGTGAAAAACATATATTGTCTATCGTCCTATCAAGGTAATATCTATCCTGCGTAAACTTATAAAGTTTTAACATCTCTGGAACACAGATTAAACCGTAGTTATGAAGATGTTGATTAACTGGCGAAGCAATATCTCCACCTATTGTTTTGAACTTGTATAGATTTAAAATAGTATTTTCTGGGAATTCAAGATTATATGAGAACCTAAAGGTCATCATTAAATCAGCACTTTTACAAGCAAGTTTAAGCCAAGTTTCATCACCTGTTAATTCATAAAGCAAAGTATAGGAAATAACAGCATTGTAAGTATCTTCAGATGTAGGGATCATAAAAGCATCTTCTGGTGCCCCATAGATAAACTCGTCATTTATAAACTTAGCATAATAGTATCCAGCCCTAATTGCTGAATTTTTAAATTTTTCTTCGTTAAAGATTCTATAAGCTTCAACTAGTGCTGATATCCATAGCAGACCAGCGCATCCATCATATATTCTCACTTCTCCAGTTTTTGAGTCATAATATGAACCAAAGTTACCATCGTTTTTTTGAATGCTTATGGCGAAATTCAAATTTTGGAATATACATCTTCGCCAATTTTCATGATCAAATCCTCTTTTTATCTCAAGATCGTACGCTCTACATAGAAATAGTATAGCTTCACTTAAAGTTCTTGCCTGCGTTAAACCTGGTTCAGGATTCCATCCATCTGTCCAACCATCTTCAAGCGTCCATTGAGAATACAAAATTCCAGCTGGCGCAATTCCTTCGTTTACAATTTTTTCAATCACATTTCTACCTGCCTCAATATAAGATTGATTTTCACATATATATCCATATTTCATCAAAGCAAAAGCATATGGGATTCCGCTAACCCAAGAAACATGCATATGCCGTCTTATATCTTCTCCATTCACATTTAAACTCAAAATGTTGTCAAATCCTCTTGTTTCAAAAATTACATTATTTTCTCCATCAAAATGCCACTTGTAAAGTCCATAAGCAGATAATTTAGTTCCTTCTTCAAAAGTAAACCATGGACGAGGTAAGTTAAATCTTCTCATCTTATAATAAAACCATCTTACAATTTTATCATAATTATGAAGATCATGATCGTCAATGAAAATATTAAACCAAAATTCGACAACTTTATCTTCGCCAAGATTCAAAATTTTACAATCTGGCTGAAAATTCTTAAACATAGAATATGAAAGTGGTTCTTCGGTGTAAGGAAATAAAAAACCTATTTTAGTTTTACTTCCATCGTAATAAAAAAATAATCCCGATTCCCCGTGAGAAAATGTTTCGGAGGTTAAGAACGAAAACATGCAATCATTAATCCAGCAAAATATCCCTGGAATTGCTGCTCTTCTTGAACAAAAAGACCAACTGTTAGAAATGAAGTTTTGAAGATCCGATTTGATGCTAAATTTGGGAAATTTTTTATATGTAAACTTAGCATTATTATCTTTGTAAAAAATCCCAGGAACGAGCCATCTTGGATTTTCCAAGGTTTCAATTTCAAAAATTATTCTAAATCGCCCTTCCAAAGTATGAGATGATATGTTTTTAATGTTATATCTAAACTTCATAAATTCAACGTTTACAATTTTATCTTTTTGTAAACTGACCTCAGCTTTAAAATTCTGTGATGTTCCATTGAGCAAGATTGTATCATTAAACTCTTCAAAATCTGAAATTTTTATTGCTTCTATTTCACCATTTTTAAAATAAAATTCTGCAAGCCCTTGAATTTTTAATATCACTTTATCACTTTTAGCTATTTCTACCTCGCCAAGCTTTCGGAATTCATCAGCAATAGCTATGTTCAGATTCATAATCGTATTTGTTAAATTTCAATTTTAAAAGTTAATATCTTAAATGGAGGAACACCGATCAAAAAAGCTTCTTCATTTTCAGGTTCAAGTTTTTTTACTTTGATCTCGGATAATTTTGCAAGTGATAATTCTTTATAGTCAAAGTTTAACTTCAATTTTGCGATTGACTCATTATTGGTAGGATTATATAATCTTAAAATTATTCCCCTCCCATCTTCAGATGTCTTAAGCGCACTTAAAACTATGTTATCTCCATCAATGTTAAGCATAGAGAATTTTGATAAATTTTGAATTAAATTTTTTCTCTTAACTGTAAAATTTGGGCTGTGATATATTTCCGCTTGAGTGTTAACACTTTTAAAATCGTTTGATCTATAAAGGAAAATGCTATATTCAAATTCGTAAATTCCTAAACATTGTGCATCTGGAGTTTCATTTTTCCATCCAGCATCTCCCCCTGGTCTTGTTTTAAGATTTGATTCTGAAAGCTGGCCTACGCCTCTCAATAAAGTGATTGCAATTTGACCTGGTTTATCAAGAGAAAGTTCATACTCATGCAGTCCCCGAGTAAAAATCGCAATCCCTTTATTCTCATCTTGAATACAAACGAATCTTTGAAGAACTTCGAGATTGAGTGGCTTTTCATATGGATATTCATCCCAGTTATACTTTCTATGTACTCTTTTGACTATACAGAACTGAGAATCCGCATAACTTATATTTGTATTCAAGCCAGTGATAAACAAAACTCTGATCCTATGATTTTTTGCTTTGTTGTTTACCTTCGTTTTAATATCAACTCTTCTGGAATTATGCTCAAGGTAAATGTTTGAAACAATTTCCATTTCTACCTTTTCAGAGCTTCTTCCATAAGAGAATGTTTGTTCTGGAATTAACACAAGATAGCGAACTTGAATCCCAGCTCTTAAAGGACCGCTTTCAACGATCGCAATTTCTGGTTTAAAGTCAGTTGAGTAGTAAACTTCATCGTTGTCAGGGAAACAGTAATTGTATTCATCTCCAACATCGCCTGATTCTTCAAAGATGTTTAGATTTTCAAATTCTATTAGATTTATTTTGTCGGTGATTTTGAGACTTCCATTTTCGCTTATATCAACCCTTAAAAATTCATTCTCAATAAAATATGTATTTTCAATGAAGCCAACTTTTAAATTAGTTTCATATTTTGGGAAAGAATTCGTTTTAACTATGTTAAATTTTTCCCAGCCAAGTGATGGTAAATTTTCTACATCAAGTAATATATCAAAGCTATCAACAAGTATTTGGTGAGGATATTCATGGTAACCCCAAACTATAGAATATTTTTCCGCACGATTTAAAATTTGATATTTGATTTCGCCACCATTGCTATTTATAATTTTAAATCCCGATACGACTTGAGATTTGGTTGTTGGTTTAACATCCGGATTTAATCCAACAATAACATCTTGTAGATGGAATTCAACTTCACACTTAGCAAGTTTACTAACCCCAAAAGGTAAGAAGTTAAAAACAAATATATGCGTATCATCTCCATAAAATCTACTATCGTATGTAAACAAATCGTTTGAAATTTGAAAGGAAAGAGATTTGAAAATCTCGTCAATCTTTAGGTATCTTACAATAGCTTCTTTATATACCCTATCAACCGCAGTTCCATTTATTGTGTCATGATCCTGATTTTGCAGACAATAAAGCCAAGCAAGATTTATTAATTCAGTTCTGTTTTTATTTTTAAGCAAAAATGCTATTGCATTAAGTGGTTCAAGAATTTTTTCAAGTTTTATTTGGGCATTATAGTTCTCTTGTTTAATATAAATTCTTGAAGATGCTGTTCCACCAATCACTGCGAAAGCGTGTTTTAGTCCAAATCTAGTTTCTCCAACCCATTCTGGTAATTTTTGATTTTTTATTTCAGATTTAACACAATTTATATAATTTTCAAGCGTTGAGTGAATGAATTCATAATTCGGATAAGTTGATTTTAAAATTTTGAGCGCTTTTGTGATTTGGTAATCTGGCCAGTGATGATCACCACCGTTTAAAATTAAGCGATGCGATGTTTGAGCTCTTTTATCAATTTCTTCTTTTAAGCGCTCAAATCTTTTCAGGATCATCTCTTCACTATCAATCGCAAAATATCCAAAACTATAGCCATCTTTTGGTAGATGTATCATTAAAACTTGACTTCCATCAGGAGCTCGCCAAACATATTCAGAAAATTCCTGACCTGGCTCCCCTCCAAAACCACGATAAATAACAGCTGTGTCTATATCAAATCCATTTAAAATTTGAGGCATTTGAGATATATGACCAAACTGATCGGGGATATATCCAATTTTCATCGGCTCGCCAAAGATTTTCGCCATTTTAAATCCAATAGTCAGATTTCTTACATGCGACTCACCGCTTGGCAAAAACTGATCAATTTGAATATACCAAGGTCCAATTGATAATCTGCCAGAATTAACTAGATTCCTTATTTTTTCAAAATTTTGTGGTTTCACTTCAAGATAATCCATAACCATTTGCATTTGACCATCGGTCATAAAGTGTTTAAAATCAGGATCCTTTTCAAATAATTCAAAGAGAGCATCCCAAAAATCAACAAGCATTACTCTGTATTCTTCAAAAGATAGAACCCATTCTCTATCCCAATGTGATTGTGAAACAAAGTGATAGGTTATTTCATTTTTCATCTAAGTTTTTATCCTTTGATTTCATCACGAATAATTTTAGCACCTTCAACCATTGCTTTAAGTTTTGCGAAGGCTCTATTTCTAGGCATAAACTTCATACCGCAATCAGGTGAAAGCCATACTTTCTCAGGTTCAAGTATATCCAAAACATGTCGTATTCTTGAGGCAACTACTTCTGGTGTTTCAATATTTGGATCTTTAACATCAATGACCCCAACCACAATTTCTTTATCTCTTGTACCATATTTTTTAAACAAATCAAGAGGTTCAGCATTATTAACGGCAAATTCAAGACTTAGCTGATCAGCGTCTACATCAAGCAACGCTGGAAAAAGATCAGAATATTGCCCCTTGAAAAGTCGTTTCAGTTGATAATTTCCATAGCAGATATGAATACAGAATTTCGCATTGATTCCCTCTACCATTTTATTAAAGATTTTAATTAACTTGGGTAGATCCTCTGGATATCCAACCCATACTGGTTCATCTATTTGAATAAGTTTACAACCAGCGTTCACAACCTCAATTATTTCCTCTCTTAAAATATCAGCTAAGTCTTGTATCAGTTCAAATTCATCTTTATAAAATTCATTCGTTGCCCTTTTTGCAAGCATTTGAGGTCCAGTTATAGTTACCTTTGTTTCTTTGTTTGTATATTGAGTTAAAAATATCCAATGTTTTGCTAATCCTATACTACCAATTCTCTTAACCTTATCAAAGATTATTGGGTCGGGCATTTGAATTGATGGATCAAGATTTCCGATAGGTTTCATCTTGCCGTTTGTTTTGAACCCATAAATTCTTTTTGTAAAGAAGTAGACCATAGTTTCTCTTCTCAATTCACCATCTGTTATGACATCAACACCAGCGAGTTCTTGATCTTTTATACATGATTTAACTGCGTTATCATGAGCTTCCTCTATCTCCTCATCTGTTAATTTCCCCTGATTATATAATTCTCTTGCAAGCTCAAGCCATCTTGGTAATGAATAGCTTCCAACCACGGTGGTTGGCAAAATTGGTAGATTCATAATAATAAAAATTTTATTTGGGTGAGATAAACAAAGTTGGGCGGGCTTAGCTTTTTAGAGGGATTCTAAAGCCTTCATATATTTTTGCCCGCCCTATTGATTAAATTATTTTAAGCTAAATCCAACGGTAATCCTATGCACATTATCAAGGAGTTTCATTTGTGTGAATGCGTAATCAAAGGTTACACCATAGTTTCCTATTTCAAGCCTTGCACCAACACCGGCAGAAAATCCTTCTATCGTCGTTTCAATTGGGCTTCGCCAAGAAGTACCTTTATCTTTTGTGCCAGAATAGTTGAATTTATATCCAGCTCTTATAAAGAATATCTTCCAAGCATCAAACTCCAACCCTGTGAAGAAAAGCTGCGGTAAATCTTGTGGCTGAACGAAATCTATTAATAATTTTCCTGTAAAAGTTCCTTGATATGTATAATGAAAAGAAGTTCCAATTGAAAAAGATAGAGGAATTGGAGATGAGATATCATAATATTTTATATCAGAACCAAGGTTTGAAAGTCGCGCTCCAAGATCCCAGAAATCTGCAACCTTATAATTTGCACCAAGATCAATAGCGAATGCGTTGGCGCTTAAGTCATCAATTCTCTCATGTAGATATTTAAAATTAGCACCAAGCGAAAGAACATCTGTTAATTTTCTTGCATATGAAATTACAACCGCAATGTTCCTGAAATCGTAAGTTGAAGAGGTTTGTTGATCAATTTGTAAATATGCTAAATCTGGTGGAAGAAGGTCTCTGTCCGCTGATATATCGCTTAAACCAAAACTTATAATTCCAAGTCCTATTGTTCCGATGTTATTGAAATTATAAGTGACCGCACCTGCTATATGAGTTATATCCGCTATCCAGCGATTATATGTAAATGCAAATGCAGTTCTATTTTCTTCAAGGATGATACCTGCCGGATTCCAAAACATCATATTCGGATCACCCTTAAGAGTTGTCGCAGCCGAACCTATAGCAACTTGTTTTGCTCCGACACCGACTTTCAAAAACGCGAGAGAATTTATTCCTGATTTCCTTACCTGCGAAATTGAGAATGAACTCAGAATTATAAGAAGTGTTAGTAAGAATGTTAATTTCCTCATTTTTAAACTCCTTTTTTATTTTTTACCTTAAAACTGCGAAATATCCAACTTGTTTTCCACCCTCATATTCAACAACATAAATATAGAGTCCATTTGCAATCTCAATTCCATCCTTGGAAAACATATCCCAAATATAAGTTCCATCGTTTGGATTTGGCGCAGTGAAGTTAATCTTATCTATTATTTGCCCAGACACATCAAGTATTGTAATAGTGCATTTTTGAGGTAAGTTATAGAATAATAGCTTATGTTGTGTTCCTATATCGTGAAAAGCTCCTTTCTTGTAAGGATTAGGTCTTACTCCGACTTTTTTAGCACCAGAAGCAAGTTCTTCTGGAGTTGTTGTTCTTGATTTGACAACAATCGTCGCGCCAATTCTCTTTTGTCCTTCTGGATCAGATGGATAGAATGAATTTTGCGTAGACCAGGGATATGTTCCCTCCCATAATCCACTTGCCCCATTGACATTTACTCTGCCTGACTCAAGAACATTTGTAGTTCTGCCGTTTATTGTCAGTGGTGAAGGCAAATTCTTATATGCTGCTACATAGTACCAGTATGAAAATCCAAGCAAAACATCAAGCGCGTCATCTTTGAAAGCATAATCATATCCTCCCGAAGGTCTTGCATATTGAGAGAGCTGAGCTTTAGGTATAATTTTTCTTACTTTATATGGTCCCCAATATCCTGCTTGCATTGGTCTCAGAGATCCAAATGCATCAAACTTTGGATTAATAGGATCTTTATATTGCTCTCTTATCTCTCCTTCTTCCATTTGTTCAGTATATCTTTGTAGCACTCTGAAACCAATATCAACCGAGCTAAAAGTTGGGAAAGCACTTGCTCTGTAAATTTTATAACCACCGAAGTTAGGATCATTTTCATCGGGTGATTTCTTCCATCTAACTAAAATTTTGTTATCATCCGTGATCTCAACCTTTATATCTGGAGCGCCTGGTCCTGCGGGAACTCTGAAGTTATTTTCATACGCCCATCGCACTGCCTGCAATGATCTTAACAATCCAGATAATCTGAATCCAGCATATTCAGCAAATATCACTGTAATTGCCTCTCCGACTTCAAGTGAAAAAGGACCGCAACCGATAAACGCATCACCATCAAAGTTGTGCTGAGCTGAATATCCTCTTGTCCAACCACTCTCCCAAACATTTTCAAAAACATTCGTAGATTTTCTATCACCAGCTGGTCTTCCTCTTTGTCCTGCTGGTTTAGGTACAAATGAAAGTGGATTCCCAGCGGTTCCAGATTGGAAATAATTTGGATCGGGACTGAGATCTAAAAGTGTTGCGCTATTTGATCTACCACCATCCTTATACCAAGTACCCATAAGGATTGTGTGAATCAATCTTGCGTCATTGCGATTATCAAGACCTCCACGACCTGTTCCAGCAGAAAGATACCAGCCACGCTCTGGACCAACACCAACAGGATGACTATCAAAAATTGTTCTCTTATCCGGTGAAGTTACTTCTCCAATTGAGTCTGCTTTAACAGCTAAAACTGTCCTTCCAAACCAAACATCAGTATACCAACGAAGTGGATATGCATTAAGACCCATATCTCTTTTACCTGTTGGAACTGAGCTTGAGTCAGGATAGGAAACATAATTAGCAGGATTAACACCAGCGTAGCTTACAACCGTTGCCCATGGACTTCCCGTTTCATCCGGGTCGGCAATATAACCGCTATTTCTTCCGGATCCAAATCTGTTAGCTATTCTTCTTCCTGTTACGCCGATTTCTGCGCTATGCATTACTTCAGAGAACCATCCAACAACGAGAGCGTTTATTCTGTTGTTTCTTCTTTCAGGGGTGCCATCAGCATTTACATCAAGGAGCCCAAGATTTTTGAATGTTAAGCCAACAACTATAAAATCATTAAAATTATTCCAATTTTGAGTAAATTGAACAATTCTAACTGTTACCCAAACACCAAGATTTGTAGGAAATCCAGATTCGTAATACAAAGCATATCTATAACTTCCAGCAGGATCAGGTAATAAGTTAGGACCGATCCAGATTGGTCCAATAAAGTAGGGTCCTCTTCCAAATAATTCATCAAGTCTATTTGTATAAATCATAAAAGCATAATTTTCACTTGAACTTCTTATTCTTCCAGGATTAATCCCAGGGCTATATTCAACGGCAATTATATCTTGAGCCCAGAAATAACTTATTGGGTAGCCACCTGGCCATTGAGCTGTTGGAGTTGACCATTGCCTGTCTATATTACCAATTCTAATGAGGTTCCAATTTTGAGCCGGGTCATTAGCTCTTTCGCTGTAAAATACTCCTTGTCCTTTCGGTAGGAATGAATCCCACAGATCACCTGCAATCATAACTGCTGATCCAGGGAAGACATCATTCGGTACCGCAGGGCTTGATCCTTTAAATAATTCCACATCTTGAACTTTAAGTTGAGATAAAACTGCCGTTGTTGTTATTGAAATTAATAGTATTGAAATTAAAAACCTTCTCATTTTTGCCTCCTTGTTTTATTTGCTTTAAAAGTTTATACTAATTCCGAAATAAACTTCTCTTGCGATGTCAAATGCACTCGTGCCATCTCTGAAAACTGTTAATCCAAGTGGTCCAGTTGCTATTTTCTTTTGTTCCCAGAGAAGTTGTCCTTCATCTGTTGTTCTATCGTAGCCGATAATGTTTTCTCTATCAAAGAGATTTTTAACTTCAAGATATGGAGAGATTCGTATTCTGCCTATTGAATATCCAGCTTCAAACTTGAGATCGGTTCTTATGTTCCATGGTCCTTCACCGAGTTTCCTTGATCTGGGATCAGCAAGAATAAGCGGATAGAGGAAACCACTTGCAGCGGTTGTGAATGTACTGAGGCGAAAATCAAGCGGTATGCCTCTAAAAGGCGCAGGAAAGTCAAGGAATAGCGAAAGATTTATTCTATGTGGTCTATCATAACCAGTAAAGCTTGAAGATAAATTTGAGACAACATTCATTTCATAGCCAGCAAAATACTTTGCATTTTGAAATGGAAGCTTACCACCATACCTTGCACTATCACCACCAAGTGTGGAGAAAGCAGTGATATTTTGTCCTCTTAAAGCGTCTCCAGATATAACAAGATTTTTGATGTAGCTATAAGCATAGGTTAATTTTCCAGAAAGCTTGAAAAGATTAGCGACCGGAAGGGCCCTGCTGTTCAGAGTTAGTTCTATTCCGCGCGAGTCAGCATATCCTCCATTAAATCGGATAAAATAGGTTATACCGACCCCTGGTCTTGGTGTAACGCCATATGATAGGGTAACATAGTTCTCTATTGTTTTGTAATAGGCACTTATGTCAATACCAAAATAGTTTGATATAACATACTGAAGTCCCATCTCGTAAATTGTTGATTTAAGAGGGTCTTGATCAACTAAATATATAATAGGTAAAGTTCCATGCATTTCAGAGTACGCATCGGCATAGAGTGAAGAGAACGGAGGTACTTGCATTGATCTTGAAAACGAATAATACATTGATGCCTTATCTGAAATGGGATGAGAAATCCCAAGTCGTGGTCCTATCAACCACTTTGTTTTAACTGGTGTATTTCTTTTGAGTATATATCTACTGACTGTTAAAAATTCGTTTGTTCCACCGAGTTGTATCCTTTCAGTTTTGAGTGTATACGGAGCGAAGTAATTGTCCACTTCACTTGCTCCCGCATTAAAAGCATCAGCTCTAACACCGACATTTACAATTATACCAGAATATTCAATTTTATCTTGTAGATAAAAACCCAACTCTCTTGGTGTTACGAAATAATCCTCAATATCAAAACGCCCGACAACAGTGTATCTCCTAAGTTGAGAGAATTTATAAAACTTAAGATCAAAACCTGCACTTATGAGATGATTATTTGTTATCTGGCTTTTTATATCCCATTTGATATTTAATTTTGATAGTCTTTGATATTCATAATAAGCACCTGGTCTTGCAAGTGGATATGGACCTGCTGACGGGAATGACGCTTCGGATTCAGATTCATTTCTCGGGGTAGTTGTAAAGAATTTGCTTCTATCTGTTTTACTTATATATTTAGTTATTTCCTCTGGTGTAGCAAATTTTATAAATTCCCCTTTATCTTCATTAAGTTCAATTTTCCCATCGCCATTGCTATCAACAAAGCCTGCTTCTGTTGGGCTCGTGAGGAATGAAACTTGCAGCTCGTAGAAAGTTCTTGAAGAGAGAGCATGCGTTAGTTTACCGCTTATAGCGAAACTTCCCTTGGCATATTTTGGAACACCTTCAAGGAAAAATTTATAGTTTTCATTAAATACCCTATTTTTCCACCCGAAGTAAAAACCTTGATCGTTAACAAATCCAATGGCCGTAAGTTTTATTGATGGAATTAAATTAAATGTTAATTTTCCTGTTATATTTAATTGTCTATTAAATTCATTTGGAAATCTGCCGTATGTTTCATAGAATTTGATATCTGTGAAAAACCCAGCAAGATCTTTGAATAATCCCCCACCAAGTGAAGTTTCAAATTCCACAGTTGGTTTATTTCCATACCAATACTTATTTGGTGTCCAAGTGTAAAGAGCAGCCTTGGCACGGCTTGCAGCGTCTCCTCTTGCTTCAAGTGCCCTCTTTTCACCAAAGTATTTGTCAGCTGCGGTTGAGCCATCTGGTAAAATTCCAAAATACAAATGAGGTCCCTTGTGAGGAAGTTTTGAAGCATATCTCAAATATACTTTCCCAGAGATCCTTCCCCTTCCTTCCTTAAGCGTTATGCTCACGACTCCGCCAGTTGCTTGAGAAATCTCAGCGCTTGATGCACCTGAGTTGACATTTATTTCTTCAATTGCACCAACACCAATATCAGTTAAGTTTACATTCTCCCTAAATGTAAGGCTTAGCCCATGATATGTTGTATATAAATTTCCCCCGAAGTTTCCAGCGTAAGCCTCATAATACTTATCACTTATATCAATTCCCTCCAATATATATTTTGTTTCATATCTTCTCCCACCTCTTATATATCCGGCGAAGTTGCTCGGTGATATTCTAAGCGCCTCTTGGAAACTTGCTATAGGAAGAGATGATATATCATCTGAAGTTATTGTTGCTCTTGAGCTTGTTTGAGATATATCAATTAATGGTTTATCTGCTTGCACAACCACTTCAGGAAGTCCAATAACTTCCTCTTTTAGAGCAATATCAAGGAATGTCGTTTTATCAGCATTTACGATAACATTTCGCACGGTCGTCCTAACATAACCAACAGCTGAGACGACGACATCGTATTTACCTGGTGGGATATTTAAAATTATATAATTACCTCTTATATCAGTAGCTGCACCAAGTCGTGTTCCTTCAATGATGACATTTGCTCCTGGGATTGGCTCGTTTGTTGCTTCGTTATAAACTTTACCAGAAATTTTCCCCGTTTGCGAAAAGAGAAGGGAAGTTATAAAAACAAATAGAGGCAAAAGAATTAAAACTTTTCGCTTCATGTCACACCTCTTGTTGTTTTGTAAATTAAACGAGAATTCACATAAAAAATAAAAAATAAATCTATTTTTGTCAAGTATTTTTTTACAAATACAACATTTTTTTATATATGAAACAAACAAATTATTCTTTGGCACAAGATTTGACTAATCCCCAAACTCAACTTCCCTAATTCTGTATCTTTGAACAAATGGACCAAAATTTGAAGTTTCATCAGGGATCCATTTTATAGCATCAAATGGACAAGCTTCAAAGCATAGCCCACATCCTGTGCAATTATCCCGATTTATCACAGCAATTTGATTGATCATCTTTATAGCGTCAAAAAAACAAATTTTAGGACATCTCTCACATCCTGTGCATTTTTCAACAATTACTTCCGCAACAGGTGCAAATTTATCGTGGAAATCAGGTGGAAAAGGTTTTAAACCAGTGTATTTCATAAAGCCATTGTTATTTTTTTACCATTCATCAAAAACATTTCTTGGTCCACTTTTCTTCTCCCCTGACCATCTAATTATGAGTTCTGGATCAATGATATTTCTTGCCGCAACACCTCTTAATTCTTCCAAGTTTTCTATACCTTTTTCAATTAAGAAATTTAACAAACCTTCATTTATCCGCTTTATCGTTTCCCAGCCATTTACAATTATCGCCGATAGAACCTGAACAGTTGTTGCGCCGAGCATGATATATTTTAAAGCGTCGATCCAATTAACAACTCCACTAGTTGCACTTATAGGTATATCAACTTCATTGTAAACCTCAGAGACATGTTTGAAGTTATAATATTTTGTCCAAGGCCCTCCAACACCAGCATAATAGCCATGGAGTATTGGCCTCTGAGATTCCACATCAATCTCAAGACCTCGCAATCTATTGCAAAGAGTCACCGCACTTGCGCCTATTTCTTTAGATACTTTCGCCTGATGTAAAACATCAGGACCTGGACCAAGTTTAACAAGGACTGGAATTTTAACATTTTGAACCACAGATTTAATTGCCTGAACGAAATGTGTTTCAAACTGCATGGTTCCGGGCTTATGTGGAGAAGAGATATCAAGTTCAATCGCGTCAGCTCCTGCTTCTTCAATTCCCTTTGCGAGAAATATCCAATCTTCTGGCTCGTCTGCAAACGCGCTTCCAATTATTATAATGTTAGATATTGATTTAGAGATCTTAACAAAGTTAAAATAATCCTCAATAGAACCGCTATATGCTTGTTCATAGGAATAGAGTGTAAAGTATTGTGATTTGCCGTCCATTTTTTTATCCCAATCAATAAGTTTATATCTCGGTCTGGGCCAATATCTCATATAATCAAATTTATCGGATACAACTGTTTTCAAAATAACACCACCTGCACCCATTTCTTGAGCTATAGGTATCTGCTTTACATCATGGCTGGCAGGTCCAGATGCAATAAAGATTGGACTTCTAAAACGATAACCTAAAAATTCAACTTCAAGCGTTGGCATGTTTGTTAGTTAAATTTAATTTTGACCTTATTGAGCGAGTACTTTTGAATTTTTTCAAGATTAACGAACGTGTTTTGATTAAAGATTACCTTTCCATTTTTTACTTCAACTACTGGTTCAATGATATCATCAATATACCATCTAAGCGAACTTTCAATATCAGTTGGAAATTTGCAATTATCAAGCATACAAAGAGAAAGTGCGTGAAATGCCCCTATTCCAAGTTCAGGCATGGTACCTACCCATACTGGAATGTTGTTCTCTTTGCAAAAATCATGCATCCTCTTGGCATTCAGTAATCCACCAACTCGTTGGATTTTGATATTAACAATTTTACACGAATTAAAACTAAAGGCGATTTTCAAATTTTGAATTGAGTCAGCGCTTTCGTCAAGACATATCGGAGTTGAGATTCTGGTTTGTAAAACTCCATGTCCTATTAAGTCATCTTTTGGCAAAGGTTGTTCAATCATCATAAGTTCAAAATCATCAAGTTTCTTGAGATGTTCAATATCATTGCGATCATAGGCGCAATTTGCATCTACCATGAGAGGTATATTTCCAAAGAATTTGCGGATATTTGAGATCGGTTCTATATCCCAGTTTTTTTGAATTTTTATTTTTACTCTTTTGTAATTTCCGGTTTTAAGATACCCCTCAATTTTTTTCAAGAGATCATTAACATTATTATAAATACCAACCGCCAACCCAGATTCAATTTCCTTATAGTTTGCACCAAGCAAGTTATAAATAGGTTTACCTAAGATTTTTGAATAAGCATCCCACAAAGCGGTTTCAATCCCAGCAATCGCATAAGAACTTAATTTTAACTGAGAAAGTCGTCTTAAAAGATTTGAGATTTCATTCTTAAAGTTTGCAAAATCAAATTCAGTTTTAATTAAGCTGACTTTATTTATAAGTTCGTTCCAGACACTTTCCGGTGTTTCCTCCGAATAAAATGAACCTGACATTGGCGATGCTTCACCGTATGAAATCAGACCTGATTTAAATTTAACTTGAATTATGATAGAATCTTTAATTGAGACCTCACCGTTACTGATTTTAAATGGTTCAGTCATCGGGATTCTAACATGATATAGATTTATCTCTTCAATTTTTTCTTTCATTTTCCAGCATATCCCATTTGCTTTGAAATTTTCTCTGCATATTCCTTTAAGTCCTTGGCAAGCTCGTAAGCTCGTGAGATTGTCTTGCTACCTCTATATTGCAATGTTATCAAAAGCGCAGCGATAATTTTACCCCATGCGTTCCGAATTGGTGCAGCAACTGCGACAAGCTCCGGGTTATACTCTCTATCAACTATTGCAAAACCTTGTTCTCTTACTTTTTTCAATCGCATTTTAAGTTCAGAAAGCCGTGTTATTGTTTTTTCAGTATATTTCTTCAAGCCTGTTTTCTTTATAAACTGCGAAAGTTCCTCATCGCTCATCTCGGATATTAAAACTTGACCACTTGCCGTGCAATGAACTGGAGATCTTAGTCCGAGTTGTGTGACAAGTGACCACATGCTTGGAGAATCAACACGCTGAATTAACACAACGCGATAATTATGCAATACCGCGAGATAGACGCTTTCCCCTGTTTTCTTAGCTAGTTCTTCAAGATATTTGTATGAATCATATCCAAGGTTAATTTTATTAAGTTTTGCTATCCCAAGTTGCGATAACCTAATTCCGAGTGTAAAGGTATTATCGGATGAGTTTCTTTCAACAAATCCGTAACTTTCAAGAGTAACCAAAATACGAAAGATTGAGCTTCTAGGATAATTGATATGTTTTGAAATTTCGCTTAAGCTCAATGGTTTATCAGATTTTTCAAGTAGATTTAAAATTTCAATTGATCTTTTAACAGCTGGAACAGTATACTTATTTGGTGATTTAAATTCATAGATTCCCATAGTTTCTCTAATTTAAGTTTTTATAGCCGAGATTTTTAAGTGCTTTTTTAATTTTTTCTTTATCTTTTGATGAAACTGGAAGTAGCGGTGGTCGGACAAAATTTGTTTTTAGAACACCAATCATTCTTAGAGCTTCTTTAACTCTTGCTCTATAATCTCTTACAGGAGGCGCAAAGATTACTTCTTCAAGTAGTTTTATTTTTGAATAAATTTCGAAAGCTTTGTCAAAATTTTTCACCTTAACCGCATTGAACATTTCAATTTGCTCGGAAACCACAAGAGTTCCGAATCCAATCAGGGCTCCATCAGCTCCAAGAATGAAAGATTCAAGTATGAAGTCATCATTCCCTGTGAGCACAGATATTTTTTTATCAAGATTTCTTAGAATGTTAAGTGTTTGAACAAATTTGAGAGCATCTGCGGACGCTTCCTTTATAGCAACAACATTTTTTATTCGCGCAAGTTTAACCAGCGTTTCTTCATCATAAAGCACACCCGAAAGAGCGGGTTGCAATTGAAATAGAACAAGTGGAATATCTACTTCATCGTTTATAGCTTTGTGGTATCTGTAAGGAATTTCAAATGGCAGTGGCTGACCCGCGTATGCAGGGATTGGAAAAACGACTATTCCATCAGCGCCTATCTTTTTAATAAGTTTTGCCTCTTCAATCGCTTCTTTAGTATGTCTTGTTGTCAAGCCACAGAGAACTGGGAATTTACCTGCTATCATCTCAACCCAAATTTCAAGGATTCTCAATTTTTCGTCTTTATTTAAATGTATTCCTTCACCTGTGTCCATATTAACTGCGACACCACCAAGTCCATCAAAACTTTTGATCCAGTTTACATAGTCCCTCAATTGAGAGAAATCAACAGAAAAATCAGATTTCATTGGTGTTACCACTGCTGGAATGATTCCTTCAAGTTTAAGTTTCATTTTTATTTCCCACTTTTGTTTAGAATTTTTTCCATATTTAAACCAAGGATTTTTTCTTTATCTTGGAGAGATATTCTGAATAAATAATCCAACCAAGTTGAGATGCTTGATCGCGCATCGGTTGATCAGTTCCAAATATAAACTTTTCCGCGCCAACCTCATCAACAAGATATTCAATTAATCCGTCAGGAACCTCGGTAAATGTTAATTCAAGGAAAACATTTTTTCTAATTTTAGCAATTTCAACTAAATCCCTTGCGTGCTTAAGGCTCATACCAGTGTGTGCAAGAAGAAAATTTAAATTTGAATACCTTGAAGATATTTCTTTAACTTCACTTACAAAATTATCCGATGGGTGAAGAAGCGCAAATAAATAATTTTTATTGCCAAAATCAAATAGAGGTGCCCACCGCTTATCGTTGTATGGTATTTCAGTTCTCCGACAATATGGCCTTATAACCTTAAATTTCTTAACAACAAACCAATGTTCAAGTTCACAAGCCCAGTCCTTAACACAAATCTGATTGAAAGAAGCATAACCGATGAAATATTCTGGAAATGACTCAACTGCATTTAATATTATCTCATTCTCAAGCCAGTGATCTAACCATATAGAAAGCCATGAACTAACACAACATTTTTTAATTCCAAGAGATTTATTCCTAATATAAATTTCCAAAGGCGAGGACTTTATTAAAGGCGTGTAATCTGAAATTATTTGTTCACTTTTGAGCAATTTTGCAAGATTTAATTCAGCAATGTTTGCTTTATCTTCATCACTTATATTTGAGTAATCAATAAATGTTTTTGCAGAACCAATGCTTTTAAGCGGAAATCCAGAACCAAAAAGAATTCTTTTTGAGCCGAAATTTTCAACAGGAAATTCAACTCCGTTGTTTAATTGAAATGATGAAATTTCAATATATATATTTTCAAATTTTTTCATCAGCATAAAAATTCTTCTAGCTTCTTCCCGTCTTGCACCTTGTATCACGGTTTTTAAATTTGGATAAATTAAACAAACTTTCTCAACTTCCTCAAAAATTGCATGATTAAATCTACGCCCTGTTTCAATCAATAGTGGTGTTTTTTTAATTTCTAAAAGTTTAAAAATTTTCCTATATGAAAATTCATTGGGTTTTGGATAAAGTTTCACCGCCCTGATTTCATTCTCGCTAATATAATTTTCAAGATCCGAAATTTCTTTTGTTAAATCCAGCATTAAAACGAAACATGGAAAGATCCCAGGGTGCTTTTTGCTTTCCTCAATCGAGATAGAATTGTCTTTGACCAGATCATAATACCTGGCAATTGTATGAACCATGAGAGAAAATCTTTTCATTTCTGATAAAAGACGCTCAGTGCTAAGCAATTGATTTTTATCTTCTTGGGTCCATTTTCCAATATATGCGAGGCTGTCAAAATAAATTAATTTATCCACATTCTTCAATTGTATTTTTTAGGGAAGTTTCAAATTTGTTTAATGTTTCATAGATGTCTTCTTTCCTATGCGAATACGAAATAAACCATCTATCTATCACTAAGATCCCAAGTTTAAAAAGTTCTCTGTTAAGAACGAACTGTAATTTTTTTATTTTTCTTGGGATTATCAAAGTCAAAGAGAAAGAAAGGCGCAACTGGCATCTCTCCAATTTTCACAGGAATGCTGAAACGATTTGCAATCTCCTTAAATCTGTTCATTAAAGTATCACCGATTTTGTAAAGGTTTTGATGGATATTCTCTTTTTTCATAAAATCAATCGTAGCGATAGCTGCAGTGATTGATAAAGTTTCACCAGCATATGTAGCTGTGAGAACAAAATCATTAAGCTTGTCCATTATCTCTCTTTTCCCACAATAAGTTGATATAAGGTAAACACTCACCACTGCTTTGGCGAAAGATGAGAGATCAGGTTTAACATTGAAATATTCCTGGGCTCCACCAATTGAGAGTTTAAAACCTGTTAGAAATTCATCAAATATCAAAATAACTTCGTACTTATTAGCAAAATTCTTTAAAGCTCTTGGGAATTCCCCAGTTGTATCTTCGTTAAAATCATATGGGATAGCAAGAATACATGCAATTTTATCTCCATCGTTTGTTAAAATTTTTTCATTTTTTTCTATTTCCCCATAATTAACTTCGTAGACATATTTATTTAAAATCTCCGGGACACCATTACCTTTAATTCCTGTCATAAACCAATCGTTGTATCCATTATAATCACCTCTTATTATTTTATCTTTCCCCGTATAAGATCTTGCAAGACAAACATTCCAGACGTTTGCATCAACTCCATTTTTCATAAATCTAACCATTTCAGCACATGGGACGATTTCAATAATTTTTTCAGCAAGTTCTACCTCAAGTGGACTTGCCACACTAAATATAACCCCCTTATCAATTTGCAATTTTACCGCTTGGTCAACTTCATCAAAGCAATAAACAAGTATAACTGCTCCAAGAGCCGTTCTATAATCAATAAATTCTCTATGATTAACATCCCAGAATCTACACCCTTTTGCTTTTTCAATATAAAACGGCATTATACCTGAAAATTCCTTGATAGGTCGTTTTGCATTTGTTTGCATGCCCCAAGGTATAATTTTCAACGCTTTTTCAAAAAGAGTTTCTGACTTTGTCATTTTGTTATTTTAGTTTAATTCTATTTTCGTAGAATCTAATTTTTGTATAGCCTATTCTATCTGGGCCACCGTCAAGTTGAAGAGCAAAGGTATATGGTTTAGATTCAGTTATAGTTTTACCTTTAAAATTCAGCTTTACAAAATTTGAAACTGCATAATAAATTTCATCGTCATTGTATTTTCTTAGATAAGAGAAGTAGGCGTCGGTTTCAATTTCATCGTATTTTATTTTACCAGATTCAAAAGTATATCTCGGACGTATATTCTCACGAAGTATTTCAAATTCAAGATCAAGTTTGATACATAGATATATTACATCGCTGGAATTTGTTATTTTTAGCCCAATTCCTTGTGGAAATTTGTCTGTTTTCAAAACCTCAACCTTTTTCAGAAGATTTGATATGTTTGCATTTTGTTCATGTGGAATTAAAAGTGTGATGAAAAATTCAATGTCATTTGTTTTGTAAAAAGATGAAACGGCTTGGTAGACGCAGAATTCCTTTTGGAAATGTCGGTTTAAAGTTTCAAAGCTATCTTCCTTTGCATATGAATCAAATTCAGAAAATTTTATTTGAGGGAAGTAAATTAACAAATTGTGTTTTCCTCCAACTGCATACATACCAATTGAATCTATTCTTGTATCATAATAATTTTCCCCATGGCTTACAATTTTTTGGGTATGCCATAAGGTTGCAAGAGTATAGTAATCAGGTTGATTAAACTTAACCGCATCAATGACTACGAACCAGCCAAGCTTTTTAAGGAAACAAATAATTCTATCCCATGTATAACCCATTTTCTCGTCAATTGCTCTCGTTCTTGAGTATTCAATTTCATCAAATGTCAAAAAATCAATTTTGATTGTTTTCATTACTCTGTAATTCCCCGAGTTTTTAATAAATTCAAACAGTGTTTGTTTTTTAATTTGTTCAGCTGGTGGCGAGAAAAGTATTGGATTATTTCTTGATTCTCTTTTATTTTTTCTGACAACAAGACGATTATGGAAGTAATCGGCTCTGAAAGCACCAAACATTCCACTTGGTAATCCATCTCTATATCCTGCATGATGCAATAGGACTGAACCTTTGGTCATGAGAAAAATGATTGAATTTTCATCAGAGCTTCCGTGATGCATTTTTTCTTCTTCAACAGGTATGGTATTTCTGAGATATTCTCTTGTAAGGAAATTTCCATCTCCCTCGTCCCTGTAGTTAAGAAGCATAAATGTTGAGAGCGAATCCCACCCTGTTCTGAAAACGATTTTTTTGCCAACGATATCATCAAGAACTTCTTGGCTTAAGTTGATTGGTAATTCAATTTTGATTTTGTCATCGCACCATCTATATGCATCTGATAAAATTGATGCAAGGTCAGCGGAGAATTTTTTATCTATTATCATTCTTCTGAAAATTTTTTCTGCCGCATATTTATATCTACCATCTCTATAAAGTGAGCTAGCTTTTTCAAAACAAGCGATAAATCTTTCAAATGCATTGTTGAAATTGGAATCACCTAAATCAACTATAGTTCCAAATGGTGAGAGGAGATTTAGATAGTATTCAAAATAATATCTCAGTATCGGATGATTAAATAGCTTTTCATTTTTTGAGTTCTCAATATAAATCAGCAACGCATGTAACCACACTCCATTATAGAGCGTTGCATCTTCGGCTTCCCATTTTCCGAGATTATCATATATTAAAACCTCAGATTGTTTTTTCCATTCAGTGGACGCAGGATGATCTGGAAAAGCAAGTGATGCAATAAGGTAAGCAACCGCTCTTAAAACAGTTCTATTATGAGCTCCCCATTCGGGAAAATATGAAATGAAATTAACACTTTCAATTACATCTTTAGAAATTTTATCTATCTGTTCTTTAGTTAACAAACCAGAATTTTTTACTCTTAAATAAGCTCTTACATATGGATAAAGAAAAAAGAAATTGGGTAAAGATGGGACTCCATCCCTATATTCAATTCTTGATCTAGCAATCTCGTTTGGATAAAACTCTTTAAGATTAGAATATTCATAAAGTATTTTTATCGCTATCCTTGCATAATTTTTATTTCCAGTAATTTCATAAAGAAAGCCAAGGGCGTCTGCGAGATATACTGGCTCTCCCGGTGGATTAAATCCCCAAAGAACATAAGCAGTAGCACCCTTTTTCCAATCATCAATAATTTTCGGATAACGACTTAAAGAACTGTCAACTGCTTTTTTAATATAGTCAATATACTCATTTCTTTTAACAAGGCTTTCTGATTTGGATAAAAAAGCAAGAACAAGTATCAATATTAAGAAAATCCGTTTGCACTTATTTTGTTGTTTCATATGCGAAATTTTTATTTATTAGAGAACTAAAAGATTTTAAGTAAAAAATTTGTAAATGTCAAGATTTGCTGATGATTTTAAACTTTGTTTGCTTTTAAGACATTTTTCTTTTCTGAAAAATTCGGATATGCAAGGTATTGATTTGTCTATATTAAGATTTTCTACCGTTGGGCATGTCATTTTACAGAGAATAGGGGAAATGTGGGTATTGAGCTTTTAAGAGCAGAACTATAAAAATTTAATTTTACTTGAAAAAAATAAAAAAGATTTTCTCAAGTTTAAATTTTCCATCAAATCGTTAACGACTGCAAGTAATGTTTTATTAAGAAAAAGTGTGAAAATTATAACGAAAAGAATTAGAGGTTTTATAAGTTAGCTATTTTGAAAATCTTTAGGCATGTAAATCTTAGAAGGATTGAAGAATGGATAATTATTAGGCACATTTGATCTTTATTAAAAAAGACCCGGCAGCGACCTACTCTCCCGGTCGCTCGCGCGACCAGTACCATCGGCGCTGGAGGGCTTAACTTCCGTGTTCG
>JANXBN010000011.1 GCA_025060635.1 Candidatus Kryptonium sp.
GGGAATAGATAAAAGGACTACACTATAGCATAAAAATTTTTCATCTACATATCTCATTAAATATCTAAATACCCAAAAAGTTATCCCAGCAATTATAAATGTTGTTAGCTGTCTCAACCAACTAAAAAAGCGAAGAGGTTCACCATTAAATCTAAATAAGTCTATTACAAGCATGATCGTTGAATGAAATAAACCATAAATGAACCATACGGCAAAAAGCATAAAAACAGGAGTTTTGTAAAAACTATCAATTGTAAATATAAAAAATAACAAAGCCAAAACACTCGTAAATGGCATTATTTGAGCTTTAATCGGCAACGGAATAGTTTCATATTGTAACCCCAAAATAAGCAATAGCAAGGCAAACTTGTAAAATGAACCAGAGGTAAAAATTATGAACTCGTGTTTTGTATTCTGCGAATTAAACATCACTTCAAAAACTATTCTCAAGTTTAATTTTTACGCTGATCAAAACTCTTCTAATAAACTTCAGAAGAGAATATACATACAAAAATGGTAAAACAAACTTACTTATTTTTCCCTGCCTTGAAAGTTCAAAATAAGCTCTTAACTCTCCTTTCTCCATTTCCCATAGATTACCCGAAAGCCCACCATAACCAAAAAAAGGTTTAAATACAAACGCAAGAGGTAAATCAATGTAAGCTCCGCGGCAACCTGATAATATCATATTTAACCAAAGATAGGAATCTTCAAAATGTTTAAAAGTAGGCTCAAATCTAAACCCAATATCCCTTTTCAAAATCACCGTGTCCGTGAAAAAATAGCGCTTTAGTAAAATCATCGCTCTTGAAACTTCCCACCACTTAAAATTTTGTAAGTCAAAGTTTAGTCCGTGCTTGTCCCACATCTTCATATCATGCCCTGTAATTGAAAATTCAGGATGTTCTTCCATGAATTTTAGTTGTATTTCTACTTTTTTTGGATGCCATATGTCATCTTGATCAAGAAATGCGACATACGGTTGTGTAGCGTTATCCCAACCAATGTTCCTGGGTAAACTTGGACCACCAGAATTTTCCCCAAGCTCAATCAACTTCATCCAACCTCCGTATTTCTCTTTCAATTTTCGCAGAATCTGAATTGTTTCCTTATCACTGCCATCATCAACAACTATTAGCTCCGCAGGTCTCCAAGATTGCTCATATACGGACAAAATCGCTCTCCCTATCACATCTTTACCATTATAACACGGAATTACAACGCTCAAAGGAGCATACATAGATGACCATCTTAGCCAATTATCTTTTTAATAAATTTATCAAACTCATCAGTATTTTTCTCCCATGAAAATTCCCGAATTGTCCTGTATCCTTCATACGCAAAATTAATTCTTTTCTCCCTATCGTCAATTAATTTCTTAACCGCTTCAGCCAACTCATAAGGATTTGGTGGCGAGCTTGTAACTATCGCATTTTTTTGATTGAAAGCATACTCCAAAACTCCCAAACTATTTGCAGTAACCAAAGCACATCCACAAGCCATCGCTTCAGCTGAAGGCAGAGAAAATCCCTCTGAATAACTTGGACTTAAAAAAATAGCATTTTGATTGTAAAGATTAACCAGATCATTAACTTTAGGATTCCTAATGTAGTTTATCCAATCAGGTAAATTTTTAGGTCGTGGAAATACACCAAACAAGCTAGCTTTTAGATCTGGAATTTCTTCCTTTAAAATTTTCAAAGCCTCTATCCCTTCTTTGCTTCCCTTCCATGATAAAGTGTGGTATAACATAAGAACAGTTTTATCATCTCTATCTTCTGGTTTAACGATGATTCTGAATATGTTAACATCTATCGCGTTTGGCAAGAACAAAGCAACCTCCGATCCAGAAGATTTAACCCTTTCACCTAACCACTTTGAAATGACAACATTATAAAAACCGAAATTGTACGATTCCTTAACTTTTTCATCGCTTACATTCCAATTTTCAAAATGTTGAATAAAATATATAACAGGCTTACTAATTCTTTTGCCCTCCAATAAAATCTTAACTTCGTAAGCAGTTTCAACTGAAGTGACAATTATTAAATCACTATCTAAAATATGTTCGCTTCTCAAGCGCGGGATTGTTTTGTGAATTATTTTTTTGCTTGCGTCTCCAAAATTATACCAACTCCAAGGACGGCGAAAGATTGAAAGAAGAATCTTTAAGGATACTCTAAAAAAGCTTCTCTTAAGATACATCAATCTCTCTGGATAGTAAAAAATAATTTCGTAATTTTTCTGCGCTAATCTTTTCGCATATTCATACATTATTTTGTAACCTCCAATAGGTGCAAACGCTGACCCAGGCAATATAATTGTCAATCTCCTCATAAAATTTTGAATCCCTCTTTAGTTGCAAAATAATATGTTCCAAATAATACAAATAATTCAGAACATAAAGTCGCAATTGCAACACCTATGTGCTTTAAATCCCAAACAAGCACCAATATCAAAAACACATTTATCAAACCTGCGAAAAGAAAAACCAATGTATACTCCTTTGTGCGATTTAAGTTGATCAATATCTGAGTTCCGAAGATATTATTTAAAAAAACCGAAAAAGGTAAAATTGACAAAATTTTGACAATTATGCCCGAACTTGAAAACTCTTCACCCAAAACCAAAACCGCAATTTGTTCTCCAAAAATAAACAAAAAAACCGAAATCGCTAAAAACATAGGAGCGAAAATAAATAGAACTTTTTTCAAAAATTTGAAGCCATCATTTTTTGACTTGGCAAGCAAACCAGCAACATGGGGATAAATGGAGTTTACAATTGGAACAGCAATGTAGTTGAAAGCTTTAATTATTCTATCAGCTCCAGTGTAATAACCAACATATATATTTTCAGAAAATAACCCGAGCAACAAAATGTTAACAGAATTAAATAGTTGGATACTTATCTGCCCCAAAAAAACATAAAAACCATCCTTAAGTTGATCTCGTATTTTATCAAAAGTTGGAATAAACAAACTAACACCAAAATTATGAAAGCACAAGGTTAAAGCAACAATCCCACTTATTACATTTCCAAGAGAATAAAACAATGGAACATATGGATAATCAAAATTATTTTTCACGAAAGCAAAGACCAAGACGACATAAATAAACTTTGATAGAAACGAAAGTATAGCTATATACCGCATTCTCTCAAGCCCTTGAAAAAACCAAAGCGGAAACATTGCTTGCCCGATAACTGAAGGAAACGCTAAAATAAAAATCTCCGAATTCACTCTAAACTTTTCAACTTGTAAAATTAAAACCAACAAAATTAACAAAGATATAAAAACTAAAATCATCTTTATTATCAAAACCGAACTAAATATCTCCTTGAGTTTATCCCTATGAGTTGAATTAATTGCAACTTGTCTGGTCGCAGAAAGGTTGAAACCGTAGTCGGTCAAAATGTTGAAATATATCATTAAAGTTTGTGCAAACATAACCAAACCAAACTTATCAGGTCCCAAAACTCTGGAAAGATATGGTATGGTGACAAGAGGGATGATGTAGTTAACTATTTGGAAAAAAGTTAACGATAAAAAACTCTCAAAAAGCTTTTTGTTGGATGGAATAGATAAAAATATATTAGGCATAAACTTCAAAACTAACGAACGCCGTATATATTTTTAATTACATCGTTTATCTTGGCTAATTTATTGTCCGTTGAAATGGTCTGTCTTTTGTAATCCATCAGATGTAGCAAAAAAGCAACGATTACAAATAAAACCAATGAAGAAGCGAAAACAGATAAAATGATTAGAGTTCTGAAGGGTCTTGCTTTTTTCTCTGGTGGCACAGCGTAATCAAGAACTTGGACAACAGGTATGTTTTTCTGCTCTTCAATTTTTGCTTGCTCATACAAAGGAACAATAAATTCAAGAAGTTTATTTTGAATCTCGTAATCACGATAAAGTCGCAAATACTGTAACCCAAGCTCTGGCATATCTTTAAATGGAACGAACAAACTCATTTCACTTCGCACTCTTTCATTACCTTCCTTCATCTGGTTGAGACGTTTTCTCATTTCCTCTATTTGTATTTTCGCTGTCTTTACCTCTGGTGAATCATCTCCAAGTTGCCTTTGTAAAATACCGAGTTTAACTTCCTCTGCGATGATTTGAGCTTCAAGTTCAGCAGCTGCTTCTACCGCTGCTTTTGCTTGTTCAGGTAAATAATAAATCCCATATTTTTGTTGAAACTTCTTAAGCGTATCCTCAGCTAACTTAAGGTCGGCAAGATTTTGCAAATATCTTCTCTCTATGATGATGCGATTATTTCTTGCTTCCTCGGTATTTAATTTTATGTTTATTTCATTCAAGACCTCAACGAAATAATTTGCCATATCAGCTGCTCTTTTTCTATCCCTATCATAGACATTTATCACAAGAACCCCGTTTTCATCAATTTCAAAATCCGTGTTTTTTCTTAATTCTTTAACAGCTTTTTCCATAGACGAATCATCTATGCCATAAACTTTTATAAGATCAAATTTACTTACGACCTTCTCCATAGCGGTTCTGCTATTGAGTATCGCAAGATATGTGAAAAGCGGGAATTGACTTCCTGACATCCCCCTTAAAAAAGGCGCAAATTCACGAATAGATTGTCCCAATGTCCCAAGACCTCCAAAGATATCACCTTTTCTAGGAGGTATCACCGTTGCAGTAGCTTTATATTGAACTGGTAAAACGAAGGCAACTATAACTGCGATCAATGTGAAAATAATTACATTAACAAGTATAAATTTTCTCCACTTGTAGAGGACATAAAAATAATCCCATAAACTTGCTTCCGCTGGTTTTCCATCCATTCTTTCGTTTTGATTCTCGTTCATCTATCATAGGTTATTTTTAATTTTTTCAAAACTTAAAAAAATAAGCCAAAATAAACAAGTTTAATCCCACTATTTGTGCCCGGGGCGGGATTCGAACCCGCACGGGCTTTCGCCCACTACACCCTGAATGTAGCGCGTCTCCCAGTTCCGCCACCCGGGCAAAATTGGCAATTAAATTTAAAAACTCAAACATAAAATCCAAAACTTATTTCTTGACACCAATTTTAACTACAATGAAAAGAGAAATAAAATTGATCAAAGCACTTAAATAAAATCCAACTCTTAAACCCCAAAAACTGGCTATTAATCCACCAATCCAAGGTCCAACTACATTTGAAAGCGTCGTAAAACTTGAAGCAATTCCCATAACTCCCCCTTGTTTCCCCTCTTCAACATTTCTACTGACAAAAGAATACAAAACTGGTGTCGTCCCACCGAGAAAAAATCCAAATAACGCTCTTGAAATTATCACGAGAATAATTGAATTTGAAATCCCTTGAAGAATAAAAGACAAACCAGTTCCTGAAAAAGAAAGAATCAAGTTTCTTTTATAACCAAAAATGCCATATTTTTTAATGTCTTTATCGTTTTTCCTTCCCCAAAATGGAGCAGATAAAACGGTAAACGCACCTGCAATTGAAAACGAAAATCCAGCTAAAGTTGAGATATGCTTCACATCGCCAGTGATATGTTCAACAAACAAAGCAAAAATCGGCTGGACAATCATAACCGTGGCCTGCGATAAAAATATCAAAATAAGACCTGCGCTTATATTCGCATTTCCAAAAGCGAGCCGATAATTCTCGGAGAGAACTTTTAAATCATTTTTTTCGCTTCTACGATCATTTCTTTTCGTCTCAACAACACCGAAAATCAAAAGAAATCCAGCAAGAAAGCACATCAAACCTGTTAATTGAAAAATATATCTATACCCAACTAAGTCGGCAAGGACTCCGCCAAACAAAGGCCCAAGCAAATGTCCGCTTGAAGTTGCAGTTTGAAGAACCCCAATAGCATAGCCTTTCTTCTCGTATGGAGTTTCGGCGGAAACAAACGCAAGCGTAGATGGAATAAATCCACTTATCGCACCCTGAATCATCCTGAAAATAAAAAGTTGATAGACATTTTGGGATAAACTCGTTAAAATTTGAGCAATTCCAAGCCCAAAGATTGCTCTAACCATTATCAATTTCCTTCCGAATCTATCTCCAAGCGCTCCCCAAAAAGGTGTCACAAAAAACGAGACAATAAATGGAGCTGAAAAAACAATCCCGCTCCATCTCGCAACGCTTACCTCTTCCGTAACCCCAATTTCCTTTATAAAAAATGGGAGAAATGGAACAATCATGCTCATTCCCATCATCGCAATAAACTGAGCTATCCAAACGATGTAAAGATTTCTTCGCCAGATTTCCATCTATCTCAATCCAAAAGCTATCTATTTCAGAATAGAATAACTAAACCCAAAGACGATATGCCACATCTTGATAAAAGTTTCAGCAGTACCACCAAAGATTCCTGCATTTAAAATTTCACCGCTCGTATATTTTAATTCAACGAAGGCATTCACTTTCTTATAAACCTCAAAGTTTAAACCTCCCGAAAGCTGGATTACAAACTCATTTAACTCATATCTCTCAAAAGAAAGTGAATCAATAGTTGTTTCAAAGTGTGGGATTGAAATCCCCGAACCGAATTTTAAAAACATTCCAACTTTCGGATTAAAAGTCGCCTTGTATCCAAAATTCAAAATCAAATAATTTAGTCCGTGCGAAATTGAAAAATTCTGAACTATGTCACCCAACTTTAGAGAAGTGTCAATTGGAACATCCCTGTAAATTCCGTATACCCTGACAATTTGCGAAGGTTTTGAATAAACCTTTGAATGTATGAATTCAAGTTCAGCAAATATCCGTGGATTAATGAATCTCAAATCGTAAGAAGCTCTCATTCCATAATAAAGCGGAAATTCAAAAGATCTATCAGATAATTCAACATCTTCAAATCTCAAAAAGGTTTTGTTTATGTCCTGCGAAATTTTAAGATAAGTTTTTTGCGGGAAATTTTTACCGAGATAAAACGATAAAGTTAAGTTTTGAGCAAGAGAGTTTAGAAAAATGAAAGGTAAGAGAATAAAAGCGATTTTTAGTTTTTGCATTTTCAAAATTCATTTTGGCTGATTTTTTAACGAAAGCGGGGGAAGAAAACTTCCCCCGCTTGCTTTCAATTATGGATAAAGTCCACGAAGTCTAACGGCTTCAGCAACTCTGCTGATCCCAAGCATATAAGCAGCCATCCTCATTGAAACATTTCTCTTCAGATGGATATTAACAACCTCGTCAAAAGCACGTTTCATTATTCTCTCAAGCATGTTATAAATTTGTTCTTCATCCCAGAATAAGTGTTGTTCATCTTGCACCCATTCAAAGTATGAAACAGTAACTCCACCAGCATTGCAAAGTATATCTGGGATTACAAACACACCTTTACTTTCAAGAATCGCATCTCCTTCTGGAGTTGTTGGTCCGTTCGCAGCTTCTGCGACGATTTTAGCATTGATCCTTCCGGCATTGCCCTCATGAATTGCATTTTCAAGTGCAGCTGGAACGAGAATATCACACTTCAAAGCTAAGAGCTCATCTGCACTTATTGGTTCTGCGCCTGGGAAACCAACAACGCTACCGGTTTTGTTCTTATACTCAATTAATTTCATCACATCAAGACCTTTGTCATTATAAACTCCGCCTTTTGAATCATTCACAGCTATAACTTTAGCGCCGGCTTTTTCAAATAACATCGCTGCGACAGAGCCAGCGTTTCCAAAACCTTGCACGACAACGGTTGAATTTTCAAGCTTCATACCGAGATGTTCAACCGCTTTTTGAGTTGTGTAAAACACTCCACGCCCTGTTGCTTGATCACGACCAAGAGAACCGCCAAGTTGCACTGGTTTTCCTGTGACAACACCAGGAACCGCATAACCTTTCATCATGCTGTAAGTGTCCATTATCCACGCCATCACTTGTGGATTAGTATAGACATCCGGCGCTGGAATATCTTTTTCTGGACCAATCAATGGTAAAATTTCCGCTGTATATCTTCTCGTTAATCTTTCAAGTTCCCCAATTGACATCTCTTTTGGATTACAAACAACCCCACCTTTACCCCCACCAAATGGGATATTAACAATGGCGCATTTCCAAGTCATCCAGAACGCAAGAGCCTTAACCTCATCAAGAGTAACGCTTGGATGATACCTTATTCCGCCCTTTGCTGGACCTCGCGCTGTGCTATATTGAACACGATACCCTTCAAAATGTTGAACCCTACCGTTATCCATACGAACTGGGAAATTAACAATTAAAATTCTCTCGGGATACTTGATGTGCTCGCGAATATCCCACTCAAGTTCTAAAAGATCAGCAGCTTTGTCAAATGTCTCAAGAGCCATGTCATAAATTGATCTTGCCCCGTCCTTAAGTGCTTTTTCTTTTTCGCTTATCATGGCTTCTGCTCCTTTTTATTTTTATTTTATTGAAAATCCCGAACTCTTGGTTCGGGATTTATCTTACTTGGCTTCCGCTTTCAATTTCATCAAGTGTTGTTATGATTGTTAACTTTTCATCCTTAACAGCTGCAAGGAGCATACCTTGGGATTCAATTCCCATTAATTTAGCTGGTTTTAGGTTTGCAACCACAACAACTTTTTTGCCAATGAGTTCTTCCGGCTTATAATGTTTACCAATACCAGCAACAATTTGTCTTTCCTCGCGCCCGATCTTAACTTTTAATTTCAAGAGCTTTTCTGAATTTTGAATCTTTTCACATTCAATAATTTCGGCGACACGAAGATCAATTTTCTCAAAATCTTCAATTGAAACTTGAGGTTTGAATTCAATCCTTTCTTCAACGAGTTCGCCAGCTGCAACTTTCAATTTTCTTATCTCTTCCTCAATTTCGGCATCCTCAATCTTTCTAAATAAAATTCTCGGCTCACCAAGTTCATGTCCTGCTTCAAGCATTAGTTCACCAGCGCTGTCCCAACCAACCTTCACAATATCATCTTTCAAATTCAACATATCCCATATCTTTCGTGATGAAAAAGGCAAAACAGGTTCAAATAAAATGGCAAGTGATCTAACAACTTGAAGACAAAGATTTACTGAAGTTGAAGCACGGTTTGGGTTTTCTTTTATTGTCCTCCACGGCTCTGTATCGTTAAAGTATTTATTAGCAAACCTTGCGAGATTCATAGTTTCAAAAACTCCATCTCTTATTCTAAAATTCTCATAGTTTTCCGCTATCTTATTTGTGTACTCTTTCAGCTTCGCTATCAATTCCTTGTCTATCTCTTCAAGTTCAAATCTTTCGGGGACGCGATTTCTAAAATTCTTTTTAACAAATGTTAAAGTTCTGTTAACAAAGTTACCAAGTATATCCGCAAGTTCGTTGTTGTTTCTTGCTTGAAAATCCTTCCATGAAAAATCAGTGTCTTTCGTTTCCGGCAAAATGCTCGCAAGGGCGTAACGCAATGGATCTGGTTCAAACTTTTCAAGATATTCGTTTAACCATACGGCGTAATTTCTACTGGTTGATAGTTTCTTGCCTTCCAAGTTTAAAAATTCATTTGCGGGGACATTATCAGGTAGAACATAAATCTCATCGTTTCTTCCTTCGTTCCAAGCCATGAGCATCGCTGGGAAAACAATGCAGTGAAATACAATGTTATCTTTTCCAATGAAATGAATTAACCTTGTGTCTTGATTTTGCCAATAATCACGCCATTTTTCTGGTTGCCCGATTTTTTGCGCCCATTCCTTCGTAGCTGAAATATATCCAAGCAAAGCATCAAACCATACATAAATTACCTTTCCTTCAACACCTTGAATTGGAACTTTGACCCCCCAATGTAAATCCCTTGTCACAGCTCTATCTTGTAATCCTTCCTTGAACCATGAATAGACATACTGCTTTACATTCTCCTTCCAATCAGTTTTGGCGCTTATCCATTCCTCAAGTCGTTTTTGGAAATCACCCAATGGCAGATACCAATGCGATGTATCTCTAATTACTGGAGTTGAACCGCAGATCTTACATTTCGGCTCAATTAGATCGGTTTGTTCAAGCCAGCTTCCACATTTTTCACATTGATCACCTCTTGCTCCAGATGAACCACACACGGGACAAATCCCCTCAACATATCTATCTGCAAGGAACATCCTATCTTTTTCACAATAGAGCTGTTTTGTGGTTTTCTCTTTTAAAATCCCCTTCTTGTAAAGTTCAAGGAAAAATTCTTGTGCCGTTTTATGATGGATTTGAAGCGAAGTCCGCGAGTAATTATCAAAACTCATTCCAAACCTTTCAAAACTTTCCTTGTTCATGTAGTGATACTTATCAACCACTTGCTGTGGAGTGATGCCCTCCTTCTCAGCGGTGATAGTTATGGGAACCCCATGCTCATCTGAACCGCAAATGTAAATAACATCTCTTCCTTTCAATCTTTGATAACGGACATATATATCTGCGGGAAGATATGCGCCAGCAAGATGCCCAAGGTGGATCGGTCCATTCGCGTAAGGAAGTGCAGCAGTTACAAGAATTCTTTTGAAATTTTTGTTCAAGTTAGCAATGATCTTTGTTGTCGGATTTTAAGAAGTTCGTTAAGAATTTAATAAAACAAAAGAACTAAATCAACTGAACCCATTTGAGAAAATTTCCTTGTTCTTTTCAAATGCCTCAGGGGGAACGAATTTTCTAATTTCATCAAGCGTATATCTTTCCCAAATGTCATTGCCATAATGCACATAAATAAAGTTTTTGAATATATCAAATTTTACAATTTTTCCGATTCCCTTTTCGGTTTGTATCTCATAATCAATCGGCGGGAAATTCTTCAATGCCTCAAGGTATGTTCCAATTTCAAATAAAAGACAACATTTCAATCTCCCGCACTGTCCTGATAGCTTTATCGGATTCAAAGGTAAGTTTTGAAATCTCGCGTGAACGAGTGTGACCTTGCTGAATTTTTCAAGCCATGTGTTGCAACACAAAGCTCGCCCACAACTGCCGATTCCACCGATTTTCCTTGCTTCATCTCTCACGCCGATTTGCCAAAGTTCAATTCTCGTTTTGAAGATCTTTGCAAGATCACGAACAAAAGCACGGAAATCAACTCTACCACTTGCAGTGAAGTAAAATGTAAGACGATTTCTATCAAATTGATATTCAACATCAATTAGCTTCATATCAAGATTGAAAAGTTTCACTCTTTCCTTGAAGATGTAATATGCCTTGACCTCATCTTCTCTATTTTTCTTTAGCTTATTCAAATCATCTTCATTTGCAACCCTTATAACTTTCTTCATTGCTTGACCAACGATGCCTAAAAAGTTTCTTTTGTTATGAACCTTCTCGCCAACGAGATGCACCCTTCCAAGGTCAATTCCACGAATTGCTTCAACGAGGACATAATCTCCAGGCTTAAGATCAAGATCTTGATCATTTATAAAGAAGTCCCGACGCATGCTTTTAAATTCAACTTCAACAAGATTTAAGGTATGTTCAATTTTAGCAAGCTCCGGATCAAAAGGCTTTTTAAAGCAGGATTCACAAGGAAGTTTTGCTTCTTCTACCTCAAGACCTTCTGATTCAATTCCCGCTATAAATGTTTTATCTAACTGCTCCCAACCACTTCCGAATGATTCCCAGCTTTCATCAAGCCAAAAAGGTGAATCTATTTGCCTGTCCATTGCAATATGCCTGTTTGTTTTGTTTTTAGATAAGCTTTGTTCATCAATTCAGAAAGTTCAATTGAAAGATTTATCAAAACTAAGTTCAACTGGACATTTCTCTCAACTTGCGTAATGGCTTTTTCAACAAGAGAAATTGCCCTGTCATATTCAAACTCACCATAGTTAGCAACAAATTTCTTCAATCGCTCGAGCATATCAACATTTATAACTTTGTCCTCCAAACCAACTTTTATCATAAGCGCATCTCTGAACCATGTGAGAATTATATTAAGAAAATTCTCTATCTCACTTCTTTCGTAATCAGTCACGATTTTTTCAATTTCAATCAATAACTTAACGACTCTACCTGAAGCAATAGTTGCAAGGAAATCAATCGGTTTGATTCTTTTATCTTTTACTGTGACATCAAGAAGTTCAAGCGCTTTCCCAAAACTTCCATTCGCAAGCCGTGCAATAAGTCGTGCCCTTGCTTCACTTACATCATATCTTTCAATAAGCGCTCTAGCTATCTCGTCATCTGAAAGATAAGAAAATCTAACAAGTTGACATCTTGATATAATTGTTGGAAGGAGTTTATCTTTGTTAGCAGTGGTCAAAATTATCACTGTCTTTGGCGTTGGTTCTTCAAGTGTTTTAAGAAATGCGTTCGCCGCTTGTTCCGTCATCGCATCCGCATCGGATACTATTATCACTCTCCAACCGGGAATAAATGTACTGTGCGATACCTCCATTTTGATTTCCCGGATACTATTAATCTTAATGTTGTTTGCTCGCGGGATTGTGATTTTATGATAGGGATTTTGAGATTTAAGCTTTACTTGTTCCTGTATAATTTTTATCTCTGATTCATCAAGCTTTTCAAGTGGCGAGTCATCCTTCGTCTCGTTCCTACCGAGAGGCAATTTAAAGATGAACTTAACATTTGGATGTGAAAATTCAGAAATCCCTTTGCATGTTTTACACTCATCGCACGCCTCACCTTTTCTTCTCTCGCAATTCAATGCTTTAGCAAACTCAATTGCCATCGCATCTTTCCCAACACCCTCTGGTCCATAGAACAGATAAGCTTGCGATACTTTTTCGTTTAAAATCGCATTTATCAAGATCTGCTTTACCTTATCCTGACCTATTACATTTGACCAAGCCATCAGGTTCTTAAGTTTTCTTAGAAAGTTTGTCCTACTCCGATATGAAAGACCATCTCTTTTAGAATTTGCTTCGCAGTTTTATTAAAAATTAACTTCGTGTAAGAGCCGGGATCATAAATTTTAAAACCAAAATCAAGCCGGAAGCCACCGAAAAATGTTAAGTATCTAAAGCCAAATCCAGCAGCAACCGCAAACTGATTCAATTTAACATATTTCAAATCATCCCACAAATTCCCCAAATCAACAAAAAATACCGTCCCAAAATTTTTCCAAAATATAATTCTATTTTCAAAATTCCCTTCTATCAAAACATTTCCACCGAGTGAAGGTTCAGGCACAGTCCCAAGTTCTCTTACTCGCCAACCGCGAACGCTTGCACTTCCACCAGCAAAAAACCTTCTATTTATCGGTATAGGTTGCAACTCAAACTTTCTCTCTGATTTAATGAAAAATTCGTTCGCAATACCTAACTTAAATTTAAACGCAAAAACAGAATTATTCAAGCTGAAAAATCTTCTGTAAAGCCAACCAAATTTATAATACTGGGAAAAAGGCAAAACTTTTATCCCCATCATACCCAAAAAATACGGAACTATTCCCCCCTCTTCAACAGAGATCAAATGAGCATACCCCGAGCGCGGATAGATCAAATCGTCTGTCCTATCAATTTGAAAAGTTAAAGTCAAAATTGAGTTAAGCTGTCTTTGATAAAGTTTTTCAAGCAACGGATCAACCGCTTTTTGAAATCTTATATCAATCCCCTCAATATCCCAATCAAAGAAACCAGAATATTCGTCACTCGGTTTATAAATGAACCTTACCCTATTTCTTGCTATGTTCAAAGTGTAATTTTTTTGCTTATCTATCATTAAAGACAAGCTGAACTCGCTTGGAATTCTTCGCCCAAGCAGATACGGTTGATTTAGCTTCAAGTTCGTCTCAATCAACCCTGCGCTTATCGTATCCGTAAGAGTTGGCAAGTTTTTCAAATTTAAACTTTGAATTTGAAATCTCAGGCTTGCCGAAAAATTTCTTCCACCACCGAGAAAATTTCTATTTTGATAATCAAGAGAAACACCGACATTGAAAGCATTTCTTTCATCGCTGAAATAAATTGACGGAGAAATATCTTGCTTATTTCTCGTGACAACTGAAACATTTATGTCTGCAAAATTTATCGTATCTTTTTCCTCCATTTGCCCAACGCCAATTCTAACTATTTCAAACAAACCAATTTGTGCTAAATTTGATTCACTTCTCAAAATCAAACTTTGATTATACAATTCACCACTCTTAAATTCAAGTTCACGCGTTATCAATTCTTCCGAAATTTTCATCCTCCCCGGCTCTTCAAAGAAAATTTTTATATCTCTTATTATAAATCTCCCATCTGGATTAAACGGAACGAAAACAGAAACGACTTTTCTTAATGAATCAACAAAAACGCGGACTTTCGCCCTATCAACATATGCCTTTGGATAACCATTGTCGTATAACAAATTTAAAATTCTCTGAATCTCGGCTTCAACATCAATTCTTCTATATCTTTTCCCAAGTTTAAGGACGGAGAAATCAAACAAAATTGCTTTCAAAGATTCGGGAACTTCATCAAAACCTGTGAATTCAATTTTATCAATTAGATAAGGTTGTCCCTCTTGAATTAGAAATGTTAAATTTGCGGTTTTATCCTCGTGGTTGTAATCAATCAATGTGTCTATCTTTACATCAAAAAAGCCGTTGTCAAGATAATAATTCCGAAGGTTTATGATATCGTTTATCAACTTAATTCTTTCAAGATACTGTGGTTTGTCCCCGAGGCGTTCATTTATCTTGTAAAGAATTTGCCAAAATTTAGAAGGGCTTTGTCTTGATACGATAACGGAATATAGTTCTCGTTGAGTGAGAGTTTTATTCCCTTGGAAACTGATCTTTTTCAATTCAAAATCTTGTCCGTATACTTCAGAGATCGTGCCCAAGCAAATTAAAAGAACAAAGATTAAGTTTCTCATCTCCGTTTTACTTAATTACAAATAACGAAATCCCGCCCATTAGGGCGGGATGGTTGATTATCATCAATATTCATCTTCCTCACCATAAAGGTAATCATCTTCATCTTCAGGGGAATAATCTGGCCAAATATCTTCAATCCCATTATATTCCTCATCGGAATCTTCAAGTTCTTCAAGATTTTGAATTACTTCAGGTGGAGCTCCGATTCTTTTGGCATATTCAATAAGTTCCTGCTTTGTCGCCGGCCATGGTGCACCTTCAAGATAACGAATTAACTCAGGTGTCCACAACATATTATGTCAGCCTCCGTTATTTTTGTTGTTTAACTCCTGAACAAGCTCTTTATATCTTGATGGATCAACTTCTTCAAAGAAGTAATTTAATGGATTCTGTGGAATACCATCTTTCCACACTTCATAATGCAAATGCGGTGCTGTCACTAGACCAGTTGCACCACTTAGCCCAATTTTATCTCCACGTTTGACCTTTTGTCCCTCTCTCACCAATGCTTTTGAAAGATGCGCATAAATAGTTACATAACCAAAACCATGGTTAATTTCTACAAGAAGTCCGTATCTACCTCTATATCCAACATAACTTACAATTCCATCGCCAGTTGCATAAACAGGGGTCCCAACATCAACGACAAGGTCTACTCCCTCGTGCATCGCCCAAATTCCAAGTATCGGATGACGCCTATATCCAAATTTTGACGCTAAACCACCTTTTAAAGGCAAAATCGCAGGTATGTGTCTAAACTTCTCCTGGTTGAGCTTATATTGTTTGTAAATTTCTTCATAACTTTTCTGTTGTAATCTAACTTCCCTTTCAAGTTTATTAAGCTTCGCAAATGATTCAGCGAGTAATTTTTCAACTTCTTCGTCAGAAAAATTGAATTCGTACTTTTCTTCAACTCCACCGACAGCGACCTTCTTAATATCTTCGTCAATTGGTTTCAAATCCACCGCAAGTCGTAATTCCCTGTCTTGCTCAAGCAACTTCGCTACTATGTTCTCAATTCGTTGAAATTTCTCCTTTAAAATTCTTAACTGTTCTTTTAAAAGATTATTTTCCCGCTGTAATTTCTCTGCCCTTGCCTTTCCAAAGCCGAGAATATCACCTGTGAAATAGTTTAAAACGAAAAGAAACCCTAAACTGAAAACAATGATAAGAAAAATCAGCAATAAAAATTTAAGCTGAATGTTTCTAACCTCGCTTAAACTCAGGTTCTCTGTGTCAATATAGAAAACCTTCCTTCCCATAGGTTCTCCTGTTTATTTTTATATTTCTGAATTGAAGATAATGAATTTAAATCAATTTGTCAAGATGTCGGATTAAGTGCAACCTGCAATGGGTCGCATTAAACCTGTCCAATTGAAAAATTTTTAATCCCAAATCCAATATCAGAGTTAAAATTCAACGCCCTTAGAATGAATCTCTCAACTTTGTTTTTAAAATTTCGCTTGCTTAAATTTTTGAAGAATTAAACAAAAATGAAGTTTCTATGCGACTATTTAATCTCAAAATAGTGTTAATTTTTGCGCTTTTTCTGCAAGCTTGCAGTGTCCAAAAAATGGCAATAAGATACGCTGGCGGAATCTTTGACGCCGGAGTAAAAGCGATATTTAGCGAAACCGATTATGAAATCGCAAAATCAAGCATCCCAGCAAATTTAAAACTTCTTGAGGCACTTTACAATGTTGATTCCCTCAACGAGAAAACCGTCACATTTTTAGTTCAAGGATATACTGGATACGCTTTAGGTTTTGTTGAAGATGATGATCCTCAAAGGGCGAAACTTCTTTACAAAAGAGCTTTTGACTACGGGATGAAATTTTTAAAGTCAAAAAACAAAAAATTTGCTGAATCCGTTGATGGAGATTTTGAAAAATTTGAGAAAGTTTTAAAATCTGATTTCAAGCGAAAAGATGTACCGATTTTATTTTGGACTGCGATGGCTTGGGGAAGCTATGTCAACCTAAGTAGAGATGATCCAGATGCGATAGCGCAAATTCCAAAAATAGAAGCGATGGTCAAACGCACTATTGAACTTGATGAAACTTATTTCTATAGCTCTGGAAATATGTTTCTCGGCGTTTTGCTTTCAGCTAGACCAAAGCTGTTTGGAGGAGATCCAGAAAAAGGGAAAGAACATTTTGAAAAATGTATACAAATTTCCGGAGGGAAATTTCTACTTCCATATGTTTTCTACGCAAGATATTACGCTGTTCAAACGCAGGATAGAGAACTTTTTGAAAAGCTACTAAATTATGTTCTTGAATCACCACCAGAGCTTCTAAAAGATGCTGAACTACTTAACATAATTGCCAAGAAAAAAGCCGAAAAATTTAAAAACATAGGCGACGAATTATTTTAAACAAAAAGAAAAACAACGATGAAGAAAATTTTTCTCTTTCTTTTGCTTTTAAATTTTGCAATAGCACAGGAATATCTTATAAAAGTTGCGACAATCGCTCCCGAGGGAAGCACTTGGATAAATGTCTTGCGAGAATATGACGCTCAAATAAGAAAAGAAAGCAACGGAAGAATCGGATTTAAGATCTATGCTGGAGGTGTCGCTGGAGATGAAATTGATGTCCTGAAAAAAATTCGCATAGGTCAATATCACGCTGGCGGATTTACAGGAGTTGGAATTGGACAGATAGCGCCGAATTTAAGAGTGCTTGATTCCCCATTTCTCTTCAAAACTTATGATGAAGTTGATTATATCTATCAAAAATTTAACGATGAATTTGAAAAAGAAATTGAGAAAGGCGGTTTCGTCTTGCTTGGATGGGCTGAAGTTGGATTTGTTTACACATTTACGAAAACCCCAGTTTATGGAATTGAAGACCTAAAGAAGCTAAGAATGTGGGCTTGGCAAGGTGATCCAATTGCAGAAGTAGCATATAAAGTCATTGGAATTACACCAGTTCCACTTTCTGTGACGGAAGTTTTAACATCTTTACAAACTGGATTGATAGATGGCGTCTATGGTTCTCCCTTGGCAGTGCTTGCAACACAATGGTTCACAAAAGTTAAATACATGCATAATGTCCCTCTCAGCGATGCGTCAGGGGCGTTGTTGATCTCTAAAAAATACTTTGATTCACTCCCCAAAGACCTGCAAGATATACTAATACGAAACGGAAAAAAGTACATGCGAAGACTCGTTGAATTGAGCAGGAAAGATAACGAAAAAGCGGTTGAGACATTGAAGAAAAACGGAATAATCATCACAAACCCTCCCTCTAAAAAGCTCCTTGAAGAATATGACGAAATCGGTAGGAAGGCAAGACGAATGCTTGTGGGGAAATTGTTCACCGAAGAATGGCTTAACAAAATTGAAAAAGCTCTTGAAGAATATCGCAAGTTAAATCAAAAAGCATCAAACTGATGAAATTTCTAAACTTAATAGATGATATTCTTGCGAAAATTGAAACCGCGCTTTTAATTTTTTTGCTTTCGCTTATGGTGATAGTTGGATTTGCTCAAGTTTTGTTGAGAAATTTATTTGAAACTGGGCTTCCTTGGGCTGATCCGATGCTAAGATATACAGTTCTATGGCTTGCGTTCTTAGGCGCATCGCTTGCAACACGAGAGAATAAACATATAAACATTGATGTCTTAACACGATATCTTTCACCGAAACTTAAAAAACTAATTTCAATAATTACAAACATCTTTGCTCTTTCCGTCTGCCTGATTTTGCTTAAATCGTCAATTGATTTCATTAAAATGGAAATTGAATTCCCGAGGGAAATTTTCCTTGGTATTCAGAATTGGATACTTGAGATGATAATTCCGATTGGCTTTTCGTTAATAAGTTTACGATTCACCATAAACATTCTCAAAATCATTTTCATCAAAAACATTTTTTAAGGCAGGATGTTAAATTTTCTTTTGATACTTTTATTCATCCTTTTCGCTCTTTTCAGAACTCCGCTTTTTGCCGTTATATCAGCGATTGCAATTTTAGCTTTCGTCTCCGCACAAACGGACTTATCAGCGATAATAATTGAAATGCTTCGTCTCGCAAATACTTCAACTCTAATTGCTATTCCCTTATTTACATTTGCTGGATATATACTTGCAGAAAGCAACACTCCGAGACGACTCGTGAACTTAACGAACGCACTTTTTGGATGGATGCCTGGTGGACTTGCTATAGTTGTTCTTGTATCATGTGCGATTTTTACAGCTTTTACAGGTGCCTCTGGGATTACAATCGTTGCACTTGGCGGGCTCGTCTTTCCAGCACTTATCAAAGGAAACTACTCAGAGAAATTTTCATTAGGTCTTGTAACGACATCTGGAAGCTTAGGTCTTCTTTTCCCACCGAGCTTGCCGTTAATTCTATATGCGTTTGTTGCACAAGTTGACATAGATAAACTTTTCATTGCTGGAATTGCCCCTGGAATTTTACTTATCCTTCTTCTGTCAATATATAGCACTTTGAAGAATTACAAGGTCGTCCAAACACAAAAATTTTCCCTTCAAAACCTATGGCGCGCGACAATTGACGCAATATGGGAAATACCATTGCCATTTCTGATAATTGGTGGGATCTACGCTGGGCTTTTTACAGTGATAGAAGCATCAGCTATAACCGCAGTTTATGTCTTCATAGTTGAATTCTTCATCTATAGAGATTTGAATCTTAAAAAAGACCTCCCGAGAATTATGAAGGAAAGCATGATGCTCGTTGGTGGGATCTTGATAATTTTAGCTTCTGCGCTCGGTCTGACAAGCTACTTAATTGACGCACAGATACCGATGAGAATTTTTGAACTCATACAAACATACATCACAAGCAAATACACATTCCTTCTTCTTCTGAATCTTTTTCTTCTCATTGTTGGAATGTTGATGGATATTTTCTCCGCAATAATAGTCGTTGTTCCAATTATCACACCGATCGCTTTGGAGTTTGGAGTTGATCCCATTCATTTAGGAATAATTTTTCTTACAAACCTTGAGATAGGTTATCTTACTCCGCCCGTTGGATTAAATCTTTTTATTTCAAGTTTCAGATTTGAAAAACCGATTGTCAAAATTTACCTTTCAACCTTGCCATTTATCCTGATACTATTCATCGCACTTCTTTTAATTACATATATCCCAGAAATTTCTCTGTTCTTGGTGCGAAAATAAATTCTCTTTCACCTAACCTCAACAATTGCGGATGGTGTTGGATTTACATTTATCTTGTTTCCATTCTCATCAAGCAGTTCAATATCTCTTAATTCAAGATAGCTCCTGACAGCATTAACTCTAAATTTTAACTTGACTATATCCCCACTTCCACTTAAAGAAGTTAAAGCAGAACCAGTAGCGAGAACCCCTGTGGTCACCTCAACATATCCTTTGTTGTTTGCTTCATCAATTGTTTTTTGAAGATTAAAATCAGGTAATATTATCTGCTCAAGTCCGCTTTGCCTGACGAAATCACCTTTTTCAAGCCCAGTGAAAACAAGAGCACTTTTATCAAAATAAACTTTAAAACTTCCACTCTTAAATTTATTAACATCTTCTACCCACACTTGAACTGTGATCTCTTGACCTGTTGAGCTGGCAACATTTCTCAACTTATAAAATTTTAAAGTCGGACCTCTAACCCCATCAACTTTAAATTTCCTTGTAGATTTTCTAATCTCACTTTGTCCTTTATACCTAACTTCAATTTCAAATGTATAATCTACATCATCTAAATAATCAAATGTAGCACCTGTTATATTGGTCCAATTTGACCAGTCGGAGTAATTTACCAATCTAAACCTAAATTCATTTGCCTCAGGTCTATTCCCGTTCCAGTTTATAGTGACGCTTGTTGAATTTATCACCTCACCTTCCTGCGGATTCGTAATTTCAACAGATGGCGGAGAATAGAACTTGCTTTCGGGATCAAGTGGATTATCAAATTGCCTTACACACGATGAAAAGAAAAGGATCAAAAGAAAGAAAAATTTTTGTTTCATCATAATTGATTGCATTTTACTTTACCAAGACCATTTTTCTTGTTTTGACGAATTTATCTCCATATTGATTACTTGCAACTATCCTATAGAAATAAACCCCACTTGGCAAGTCATTAGCATCAAACCTAATCAAATGTCTCCCCGCCTGAAGTTCGCCTTCAAAAACAACCTTAACCAACCTACCAACAACATCATAAACTAAAATTTTAACATAACTTTCCCTCGGCAAATCAAACTTTATATGTGTTGCAGGATTAAATGGATTCGGATAATTCTGATACAACTCAAAATACTTCGGCAAATCTACGAACCTGTAAACATATTCCTTCTCATAACAAACTTTTCCACTTTCAAGTGAACTCTCATCGTAAGCAAAAAACTTAACAACTAAACTATCATCATCCCCATATCCACCAGCTACAATTCTAAACAATCCCTCCCCATTCTCAACTATCCCTCCACTCTTGGAATAATCAAAGTAAATCACTCTACTTAAACTATCTCTATAAACAAGATTTATACCTTCCCTTAAAGCTACGAAACTATCCACCCTAACATCACCATAATGAACCTCAACCCCATAAGAAATAAATTCACCATGAACCTCAGGTCTAAAAATCAATTTTCCATCTAAATTTTCTATCTCTTCCCTCAAAACATAACTATCATATCTTACAACCTTCGGCAAGCCACGAATATGTGAATAATCCCATATCCTCGTAAATGTGAAAACATCATTCACATCCAACTTCCCATCGCCAACAACCACAACAAAAGGAAAAACACCACTATACGGATATATATCCGCCTCCGAATAATTTCTATCAGTCCAAGACTTAACATATCTCCCAAGATCAAACGCATCTACTTTGTTATCACCATTATAATCGCACAAACCACTCACCTTACCCTGATATACTGAACTAACAGTATATTGACCATGCTCATCCTCAACCTTAACCCAAAATCTATATCTAACTGATGTCTTTAATCCAGAAATCAACGCACTATCAACCGAAGTCCTAACATATTGCCTTGTTATGTCAAATGTATCAGTTTCTGAAAAATAAACATCATAATGAAACCTGCTTATATCAACTGCTCTATCCCAGTAGAGAACAACTTTATTTGGGCTTGAGAGATTTCTATGCGTTCTTATACCCAAAAATCTCGGCGCAAGATTGTCAACCCCGACACTGTCTATGTAAACAAAATACTCAAATCCACCAGCATTAAACTTCGCTCTAACTCTGACAAATCCCTCAAATGAAGGTAAATCTCTCTTGCTTTCCCAATATATCGTATCCACTGAATTATCCCCGATACCACTTAATCTACCTCTTATATTTGAACTACTTATCCAACTTCTACCACCATCTGTTGAATACTCAAATGAAGTAATGTTGAACGATGAAGCACCTCCAACTCTGTAAACTAACTTTACAATGTTTGATTGAACAGGTTTATGGCGATTCAAAATAGTAAAAATACCAACACCACTTAAATATACTCTGAATGTGTCATTCCAAGCATTGCTTAATATTCTTACCTCTCTCTTATGCTCACCTGATGTATCTGGCTTAAAGCGAAAGCTCAAACTCACACTATCTCCAGGTCTTATCACAACAGGAACGGAACCCACATAATAAAACGGTCTCTCAACCAAAATTGAAGATATCCTCACCGTGTCCATCTCTCCACGATTGTATATCCAAAATATCCTCGTCAATGAATCCAAAACAACAACATTACCAAACTTCAATGTATCCACCGATGACGCAACATATGGTGGTCTTACTCCCCTCCCTGTCAACACTACACTTAACACCGAATCAACCACTGAATTACTCACTATCCTTATCGTATCAACATATACCCTTGACTCAATAGGACTAAAACTAAACACAAGATTTGCTGAACCGTTCGGCGCTACTACCAACGGCAATGTGCCTATGTATCTAAATACTTGATTGTTTATTTTTATATCTGATATCGTCAAATTTGAAACACCCCTGTTGTTTACCACTATCGTGTCATACACCGTTCTACCTATATACTTGTTCCCAAAACTTATGTTTGTTTTATTAACTTGAATAAATGGCATAATAATTCCTCCTTCACGATACACAGCAAGACCTCCACCATTTGTCCCAATCCACTTGTTCCCCTGGCCATCTATGGTGATTGACCAAACATAATTACTTGGCAA
>JANXBN010000012.1 GCA_025060635.1 Candidatus Kryptonium sp.
CTAAAAAACTCTCCCTCTTTATCGGCGAAATTCCATAATTTTTCATACTTTTCAAGAATGTTATTGTCAAGGATATTTTTAAAGTCGGAAAAAGATATATCTTTATTTCCGATTTTCCAGGGGAGAGCCACCCAATAGATTTCTGGGAATTCAGAAAGTTGTGAATTAATTTTTTCTTGTATTTTTTTAATTTTATTTTCATCTAAGATATCTGATGTAGGTTTAAGTTCTGAAAAAATTGTTTCTTTGGCTTCTTTAATTGTATCGCCTATCTTTTTTTTCATCTGCTCTACTATTGTACTATTTATTTCATCTTTATTACTTAATGGCAAAATAGCGACGAACCTATTTGGAATAGTTGGTAATTGAAGGTGTTCTTCTTTAAACCCAATTGGTAATTGAAGGTGTTCTTCTTTAAACTCAAGCAGTTCAAAATCTTTGAAGTTCTTTTTAATAAACCAATCAACGAGTGGCTGTTTATATAAATCTGGATATATGATGTTGGTTGGACCGAATTTATCTATTATAACTTCCATAGCCTTAAAGGTTAGAAAAGATAAAATGAAACTTCCCATATAGAAATCTTGTGTCTTTCTCGCTTGTGCAATAAAGCTCTGAACAGGACCTATTGAGAAAAGAAATAGGGAATTATTTTGTATGAGAGTTTTACCATCCCAAAATGCCAATACAGAAGAAGCGATCTTCAAATGTTCCCAGATTGAATGGTCAGGGACTCGGGTGTCTGCTGGAAGAACAGGAAGATACTTTACCCAGTTCTCACTTTTTGCTTTTTCAAAAATTTCATCTTGTAAATTTCTCCACAGGAAGAAGAATTTTTTCTTATCTTCCCAATTTCCGATTTCTTTACCGATTTGTTCATATGTCTCTCTAATGCTATTAAAGGCATCATTTGGATTAATATTAGATACTGTTAGATAACCTTCTGAAAGAGGATGTCTTATTTCATTGAAAACTTGAATAACCCTTTCTGGTAGTAAACTTCTTTCCATACAAGAAGCTATCATATCTGGTCCTTTGACTCCAAGGACGCCAGAAACTCCGAGCAGATTAGCATATAATTTTGCTCTATTCTCATGACCTTGTATATCAAAGCATTTGTCAATTGGATCGTGTAAGAAAGCTTTTAGTTTTTCTGCGAAATTACTCATATGTTTAGTTCCTCCCATTTTCTTTCTTTCTTTAAAAACTCTAAAAAATCATTCAATATATTCGTATTAATTTTTTCTATTTTTTCTTTTTCAACTTTCCAACTTTCTTTTTTCTCTTCGTTCAATTTGTCCCTTTTAATTTCTTCTGTTTTTTCAACTTTCCTATTTTCTTTCTTTTTTTCTTTCTTTTCTTCTCCGAAAAATTTAACCCCTCCCGGTTTCAAACTTATAACAACTGGGAAATATTTATTATTTTTTGATTTTATAACTTTAAATATGACCGGAGAAGCCCACCGTTCTGAGAGTCTTTTTTTGCCATTTTTTAAATCATACGGAACTAATCTTCTTTTAAATCCCGAGAGCGAGAATATGATAGGCATACCAAAAGCGGATAAATCTTGTACGGATTTGTCTCTTCTTAACTCTCTTCTGAACTTCATATAATTCCCTCCTAAGAAGTCTAGAGCACCTTTCCAATCTTCATATGGATCAAATATAAGTATTTTTGCCCCTATTAGATTTGTATATTCTTCGGTTCCATTTTCAGGTCTACAAATACTTTTTATAGCATTTATGTTATCCTCAAGAAATTTTTTAAGGTCATTTCTATTTTCTGCTTGGCAGATAAAATTTATTGTGTTATTTTGTTCACATTCGACATCCAAAACTTCAATGTTCCCCCCACCCCTTCTTGCTCTTGTTCCGAAACCCCCAAGATAGATTGCGAGCCAGAGTGAAGCTACTGCATTTTTAAAGCTATGCTGATCAAAGGAGGTAAGAGTTATTTTGAATTTAGTGTTATCTGCGAAGTATTCTCTTATTATTGGTTGACCTCTTGATTTGAGTGTGAAAGTGGAGTAATAGAGGTATTTTAGTCCATTATAATTATTTATTTCTGACGATACATTGTTGCTAGTAGAAGAGTTTTCCAGTTCTACTTTCAGTTGAACTTTGCTTTTGCCAGCGTTTTCAGTTCCCCCAAAAATTTTATTCTCTTCCTCCCTTAACTTATCAATATCATCTTCCGCTTTGATAGCTCTCCACCACCAGCGCATCATGCCTTTAAATTCAGAAGGTCTAATTTCGGGTGTTCTTCCATCTGCCCCTGCCATGAACATAGGAGTTATAACTGAGCAGGAAAGAGTAATCTCATGCATACTTTAACTCCAAGTTATGTTGTTAACATGAAGTTAATAATCCCTACAAATATGCTCAAACCCCATACCACCTTAATCTTCAATATCTCCTTCGGATTGAAATCCGAAGTCGGAAGCTTCTACATACTTATTTTATTCCGAAAAATTCATCACCTGTTCTAAATTTAATTCATCTATTGGTCAAAGTCAAGTCTTTATCTGAAAACTACATAGTTTTGCAACTACATAGTTTTCATATAAAGGTATTGACTTTTTGATGTGAAAAAATTATATTAAGAATGTCTTATGTGTGAGATTACTTGTTTGCGTGTGAATGTTGTTTGTTCTTGCATTTGAGAGGTGTTTTACAGGGGGTGCAAAAAAGGGAAAGTCACACAAAAGATACATATTATGAGAGTAGAGGTAACTTTAATAGCATCTAAGGATAACAAGTTAAGTTTGAATTACAACTACGATGTTGCGGGGTTGATTTACAGGATTGTTGGTTTGAAGTCATCAAAATTTGCAAATAAGATACATACAAAGGGGTTTAGGTTAAATGGCAAAGTTTTCAAGATGTTCACATTCTCCAAGGTTTTCTATTTTGAAGGAGCATATGTTCAAGAGCGTCATATTTTTATCCCACAGAATGCTGAGATTTCATTTCTTATTTCATCTCCATATGAGGAATTTTTGAAGAACTTTGCTTTTGGATTAACAAGGGTGGATAAAATATGGCTTGGGGGAAAGGATAACATTTACACCTTGAGATCGGTTGAGATCGTTTTTGAACCTGAGATATTTCAGGGAAATCCTATGGAAGTTATTGAGGTTGATGGAGTATTTATCTCACCACTTGTTGTTTCCAGGGTTGATCCGCTTGGCAGGACGATTTTCCTTGGTTGTTATGATGGTGAAGTTCCATATTTTATTCGTAGGAATTTATATGAAAAGTTTTTGGCTTTTTACAAATATGAACCGGAGGATGAATTTGAGTTTATGTTTAAGTTAGATTATATAGTTAAAAATCAGTGGAGCAAGCTCATAACGATAAAAGAGGGGAGAGAAGATGAAACAAAGATACGTTGTATGCTTGCTCCGTTTAAGATAAAAGGGACGAGAAGAATTATAAAGTTTGCTTGGGATGTGGGGCTTGGCGAAAAAAACTCAATGGGTTTTGGAATGTGGGATATCGCAAAATCTACAAAGGCAAAAAATAAAGTAGTGGGGGGATGATGGAATTTGAAAAAATTAAAATGTTTTCATTCCAGGTGTGTGTTATTTTTTAATTTTCTAAACATCTTTTTAAATGTGTTAAAAACAAAGGTAAAGTAAATCTATGAAAAAACAGAAACAGTTTCACATAATCAATGTCGGAAATTCGCTTCTTACAAATTTCCAAAAGGTGACGCCTGAAATAAGTAAGGTTTCACAAGCTGACAACGAATTTTGGAAGAAAATGATAGAAGATACCAAGTTTTTGGATAGTATTTTTAATTTCCTGAAAAACAATCCCAAAGAAAATTCTGCGGAGATGAATACTTTTTTAAGGGTTGTTGAAAATGTTGAACCAAATGATGTAGAAGTTTATTTATCTGGGACAAACACATATTCAAATGAAATCTGTGTTAGGACTATACAAAGATTTTTGAAAGCCGAAGGATATCGTATTTACGATAATCCTACTTTTTCTGGATACTTCTTTGAGGCAAGCCGATACGATGATGAATATGCAAAAAATGAGTTTGTTAAGGGCGTTGCTGAAATGTTGGATAGATTTATTTATCTTGCTCTGAAAAAAATGGAGGAAGGGTATCAGGTTTTCATTAATCCAACGGGCGGTTTAAAGGCGCATGTGATCGCGTGCGCTTTGGCTGGATTCTTAACAGGAAGCGAAGTTTATTACATGAACGAGGAGTTTAGAACTGTCGTATATCTTCCCAAGTTGTTCTATTTACCTAAAGGGCGAGAGGTTGAACTACTTAACATTTTATCGGATAAAAAGCCAAGAAGCGGTCCTGAATTTGAAAAAATTCAAAAGACATTTCAAGATGAAATGGAAAGATTGAGAGTTTATGGGCTTGTGGAGATTGAATCAGACGAGGAAACCGGAAAGCCATTTAGAGTGAAAATAACAAATAGAGGATACTTGTTTGTAATGTATTACAAAGAAAAAAATAGTTAGCATGCGAGCTCACAAGAACATACTTGTTTCCGTTCTTGGCTCAACTCCACAGATTTTGACAGAAACACTGTGGTATTTAAATGTAAAAATGGGCATAGATATTTCTAATGTCATAGTTATAACAACGAGCTATGGGAAAAGATTAATATGTGATGGTGATGAAAAAACAGGGATGCCATCGCTTTTGAATGAAGTGCTTGAAAAATTTTGTGATGAATTTGGCTTGAATATAAAATTAGATGTTAGAAACATCAAAGTAATAGTTGATGACAAAGGGAATGAACTTGAGGACATAAGAGATAGCCATCAAAATGAAATTGCAGCTGACTTCATCACAAGGGAGATAAGAAACATTATAAATAAACATGGTAGCAATGCAACGATACATTGCTCAGTAGCTGGCGGCAGAAAAACGATGTCGGTATATGCAGCGCTTGCGATGACGCTCGTTGGAAGAAAACAAGATAAACTTTATCATGTCCTTGTTTCCCCACCAGAGATTGAAGGCAATCCAGCATTCTTTTACAAACCAAAAACTCCGTATAGGATCAAGATCAAAGATGGAAGGGAAATTTCAACAGATGAAATAGAGATAACCCTTGCTGAAATACCCTTTCTCAGGCTTGGAGAAAAATATGGGAACATTTTTCCAAGCGAGATCTCCTATGTTGAGTTAGTTAAGCGCATTCAAAGCTATGTTAATTTTGAAAAACCAGCTGTAACTGGATATGATGACGAGAAAATTGAGATAATAGGAGAGAACAGAAAATTTAAAGAGTCATTGAGGCGCCTTGAAAAATACGCAAAGAATGATAAAGTCAAGACAATTTTACTTATTGGTGAAACTGGGACAGGTAAGGAACTGTTTGCAAAGTATTTTCATAAGATTGGAAGTAGAAAAGATAAAGACTTTATTGCGGTAAATTGCTCTGCGATACCAGAGAGTTTAATTGATACGGAACTTTTCGGAAGCGTTAGAGGCGCCTATACAGGTGCAGTAGATAAAAAAGGAATTTTTGAAGAGTATGATGGAGGAGTCGTGTTTCTTGATGAGATCAACAGAACAAGTTTAGGATTTCAAGCGAAACTTCTTAGGTTTATAGAGCAGGGTGAGATTAGACGAGTTGGAGAGGCGAGAGTTAAAAAAGTAGATGTAAGATTAATAATTGGCTTAAATCAGGAACCGAACGAGTGGTATAATAGTCGGGAAGTGTTGGCAGATTTTTACAACAGGATAACGCGACATCAAGTTAGAATTCCACCATTGCGTGAGCGAAAGGATGATATACCTGCTTTAGTTGAATACTTTTTGAAAAAGTATTCTTTAAAGTATTCAAAGAACATAACGGGAGTATCCGAAGAAGTGATGAAAGTCCTACAAAATTATGATTGGCATATGGGCAATGTGCGAGAGCTTGAGGGAGTTATTGATAACATGATCGCAACAGCTGATGAAAATGAGCAGATATTAACAAGATTGCCGGAGTATTTTGAAGAGGAACTTAGAGCGAAGAAGAAATATACTGAAGAAATCATAAGAGAAATTTCAGGCGGCGAGATAAATTTAACACTTAAGGAGCTTGAAAAAATATATATTGAGTATCAACTTCAACAAAATAACGGCAACATAACGAGGACCGCTGAAAAATTAGGATTAAAGAGAAGCACCCTCCAAAGCAAGATGAAGAATCTCAACATAGTGCCGAAAAATAAGCGCTGACGATATATCGGCGCCGAAATATCGGCATCAAGCTCTCCGAATGAAATCCTACCTTTAATTTTGCGCTCATTTCCACAGGTGATAAGCTTTGGCACAGTTTTGGAAATATACAAATAGTGAAGTTCTTTTAAAACGAAATTGGGGGAAGACAATCAAGAAAATTTTCAAAATGTTCGGTGGTAGAATCCGATCGCTGGAATTAGCACTGGGATAATTGAAAATATCGTTATTGATCGGATCATCAAGGGTACTTTTGGTGACAACAAGAAGAAGTAGGACAAAATGAATTGTTTGTATCATAACAAATTCTAAAACAAGATAAGAAAACTGCTGTGAAGAAAATCGTCAAAGACATAGTTGTGAGTATTACCGTAATGGCTATGGAGTTTATAATTGAGGACACCGATAAGTAATCTTTTAATGTGATGGATTGGGGATCGGGGGGCTTGCCCTGCGGGCTTTGTGCATTAAAAAATTTGAAAACAAAAATTAGGAGGGCTAATTAAGCAAATAGCAAAAATCGCAACCGTATGCGCTTTCGCTGCTGTTATTGAATTTGTTGGAAAACAAATTAAAGATGTTTTGCTGATTTTGTTGATGGGATAATTGACTAATTTTACAAACTATGAAATTTGCTCGTTTTGCGAGATCAGTGGAAATGTAAGCGGAAAAAACGAGATAGGAGGTGATCTATATGAAATTTACGCATCATGCTTTGAAGAGGATCGGAATGAGAAGAATTGAACAGAATTTAATTGAGATCGCTTTAAGGTGTGGGGTGAGCATATATAGCGCTGGAGCAAAGTTTGTCTTCGTTAGAAGGAAAGATATTCCTGATGATTTGCCAGCTGAGATGGCAGAGAAAATAAATGGGCTCGTTTTGGTGTTGAATCCAATTGATGATACGGTTATAACAGTTTACAAAAACAAAAATGCTCTCAAAGAGATAAAGCGAAAGTTGAAAAGATATGACAAGAGTAAATATGTGAGCGCTCCGAGAAGATGCTTTAGCTTATCGGAAATTTTTTGAGTGAGCGAGATTTGTTAAATTTAAGAAACAAAATTTATCTGGAATTATGGGGAAAATTTACACTTTAACGGGAAATCCGTTCGTTGATGCCGGGATCTATGTCATTTCTGAACTTGTAGAGAAGGAAATTGAAGAGATTGAACCTGAAGATTTGAGGGATCTTTATCCAGAGATTGTTGATCTTTATTTTACTCCTGGTTGGAGAAGGATGCTTTATTCAATTTTTCCGAACCATCCTGTCACACATACGACTGGCAGTCCGAAAAAATATCGGGAATTCTTAGATGAGCTCTTTTCGGATTTGAAACCGTTAGGAAGTTCTGGGACTTGTGTTGCTTGTGGTCGCAGGGATAAGACAAGCGTTGAGAGAAGATACGGAATTGGCAGGGACCTTGTTCCGTTGACTGGCTCAGCTGAGTTTGTCAATTTCTTTCCGATGGGCTCGCTTGGGCTTGAGATGTGTTCGGCGTGTTTGCTTGTTATTCAATTTATGCCGATATTTTTGCACTATTGTGGTGGCAAATTTTTGTTGTTGCATTCAAACTCAAGTAAGGTATCAAGATATTGGGCAAGGAATTGTGTTTACAATTATCATAAGCAAGTTTCACTAAACAATTTTACTGGTTGTTACTCAAGCGACTTTAGAGATCCGGTGAATTCGTTTTTCAGAAGCATTGAGGACATAATAATAAAATATGATGAAAACTGGATTGATGAGGACGCTTTTATACGCTTTTATTATTTCAGCAACTATGGTCAAAGCCCATCCGTTGAAATTTTTGATGTTCCAACGCCTGTTTTTAGGTTCTTGGCGTATGTAAAGCAGGCAAACGCATATGGGGATTGGAAAGAGATGATTGAGGAGAATTATCTAAATGGGAAGAACGAAATCTATAACAAATTGCTCAAAAATGAAAGCATCGTCAGATATTTTTTTGACAAAGGTAGAAAAATCAAAGGCAACTGGGAACTTTTAAAATTTTACTTAAAGGAGGTGAGAGAAATGAACGAAAAATGGATCAATTTAATAAGAGAGCTCGGGGACAAAATTGCAGAAATAATTAAATCTCTTGATTCAATCAAACGGCTTAGACAGATTGAAATGGCACAAAGTTTTTCGGATTTTAGAGGTGTGCTGTTGCGTTTGGAAAGACAAGATGCAGTGAGGGCTGGTTTGAAAGAACCATTGATAAGATTTGACGATTATGTTTTTATCTTCGCAGATGGAGCGAAAGTATGGAATGAAGTGAGGGATTTGTTGTTGTTTAGAATCTATGAAAGGTTGCACGACTGGCTTTTGGAAAGACGAGTTGAAGAGGAAGTGGAAGAGTAAATTATAAAAACAAAATTTATCAGGAGGTGAAAAACTATGCTTATGGCAACAGGATATTTATTAGTTGATGCGCCACATTCAGCGCTAAACAATGCTGGAATTGATGTAAGCGAAAGGACAGAGAACATAGTCAGGGTAAAGGCGATAAGAAAGGGAAGGGAAATCTATCCATATGTTTCAGCTCAAGCTTGGAGGTATTGGTGGAGGATGACTTTGAAGGAAATGTTCGGTTGGGAGCTTTCTCCTGTTGAAAGAGCTGAGAAAGTTGCGTTTACAAAAGCAAATCCGTTTAAGTATCCTGACGATGATGTTTTTGGTTATATGAGGGCTGTGAGGGAAGGGAGAACAGATAGGACATTGACTCGTGTTTCACCTTTAAAATGTTCACCGCTTGTGTCAGTGTTAAGTTTTGAACCAGTGCAAGATTACGGAGTTATGGCAAGGCAAGAAGGGGATCCAGTGCCGTATGAACACGAGTTTTATTCAACGGTTTTGCAAGGCGTATTCTCGCTTGATCTTTCACGGGTCGGGGTTTTCTATGCTAAAAGTCAGGCTGGATTTAGGAATGTTGATGAAGGGATGATTGATAGAGATCCAGAGCTAAGTAGTAGCTTTGCTGCGTCTGGTGCTGAAAAGGTTGACGATGTTTATGTGCTCCCTTCCGATATACGAGCTAGAAGAGCATCTGAAGTGATATTTTCGCTTGCGTATTTGTTTGGAGGAGCGAAGCAAGCACAACATTTAACAGATGTCGTCCCGAGATTCATTATCATGGCTATCTTAAAGGGTGGAAACCACATATTTATGAACTTGGCTTATGATAAAAATGGCAGTGTTGAATTTAACTATGAAGGATTGAAACGATCGTTGGTTGATTACTCAAACATAATTGCATCTGATGTATATGTTGGGATAATGCCGGGATTTTTAGGTGACTTTTATGATAAGTTTAGAAAGGAGTTTGAGGGATTTGCACTTGGGGATGGTAAGAATGTATTGATCTATAGTCCGAAGGAGGCTATAGAGAGATTTTCACAGGTGGTTGGCAGAGTTGTAAGCGAGATGTGAAAACTTATTTGCGGGCTTTCCGCCCGCTTTTTATTTAAAAAAATAGAGGTTTGAAGCTATGGAAGCAATTCGTATAAAGATGGTTGGCATCACCGCTTCGTTTAGAAATCCAAACTTTGTTTCTGGGGCTCAGCCCACGCTTGATGTACCTCCGCCAAGCACAATCCTTGGAATAATTTCATCAGCGGTGGGAAGGATCATAACACCAGAGGATGTTAAGTTCGGTTATGTCTTTTTATATGAGACAAAGGGGAAAGATCTTGAACTAATTTATGAGTTAACGATAAAAGATAAATACAAAGCGAAATCAAATGTCATCTTGAGAGAGTTTTTATTTTCGCCGGAGCTTTACATTTACATTGACGATTTATCATTTGAAAAGTATTTCATTTATCCGGAGTTTCCGTTGCTTTTGGGCAGGACACAGGAGATCGCTAAGGTTGAAGAAGTTAAAAAGGTTGTACTTGAGAAAGCATCGCCTGTTAGGTTTGGGCATACGGTTGTTCCGTTTGATTTCAAAGGAGTTGCAGGTGCGTTGTTGGCTTTGCCACTTTATTTTGAATATAACTTCACTAAGCCGAGGGTTGGAAAGAAAATACAGCCGTTCGTCGTGGTCAACAGATTCATACAATATGCTCGCGAACCAATTTTTTATGATCAAGAAAAAAATTGGGGGGTATATTTCTATGGCGTTTAAAATTAAAATTTTGTTCATCGGCGTTTTCTTATTTACATCTTTATCTTTTTCGCAAGTTGCGGTTGAGGTTATTGATAGAACGGAGGATATGGTTGGACGAGTTTTAGTTTATCGTGTTAAGGAGAAGTTCAGAGAATCAAATGCATTTGTTCTTTTAACAGCGCCGGAGGGAGCGAGGATAAGAATTATAATCTCTTCAATGGATAGATTTAAAGGTAGTGAATTGCTTGAAAACATTTCAACGATGTATAGCGTCATTTGGTTGCTTTACGATGATAAAAAAATGATTTTTCCAATTTATCTTGATCACACGCTCGGTTTCGCAGGAAGAAGCGCCGTTGAAGAAGCTGCCGAAGGAATTGTAGCGAACACAGATAAAGTTACTTCAAGTATGGTTGAAATCATAAAGTTTTTAGAGAAATTGTTAAATCCACGAATGAAGTAATTATGTGGAAAATACTTGCGAAAACCGAGCCAGATAAAACGCTTTATGAACACACGCACGATGTTTTAAAAGTATTAAGTCAAATGATAAAGATTTTCCCAGATGTGCCGTCTCTTGTTGGTGAGCCCAATTTTTGGGATTATGTTTTTTATGCGCTTTTCTTTCATGATTTTGGCAAGTCGGCGAAAGGTTTTCAGGAAAGCTTGATGACGGGGAAGAGATGGGGATATAGACACGAAATTATTTCTGCTGGTTTCGTTTTTTATCTTGATTATGATGAGGAGGTGAAAAAGCTGATAGCGCTCGGAATAGCAAGCCATCACAAGGAATTAAACGAGCTTAAAGAGCAATTTTCAACTCTTCGGCACAGTTCACCTGGCTTTGAAAGGTATAACGAAGCAATAAAGGAAATTGAAGAGAATTTCATTGAAATCGTTGAGCTTATGAAATTGATCCCAGACTTGAGCAATGAATACATTGGCAAGATGTTAACAAACTTTAGATTGCCAAGATCCTTTAGTGAATTGATTGATGTTTTCTCTAAAGATGATGTTTTCAAGTTCGCTGTAAGAACTTATGAAGCGGAAATTGAAGATCAAGGGAAGATTGATAGGAAAAAGTGGTTGAAGCATATCTTTATGCGGGGTTTTGTCCTTGGATGTGATTATCTTGCGTCTTCTGGGAATTTGGAGGTGCCGTCATTAAGTGAAGAGATTTCAAAAATCGTAAAGTTTGAGAAGCTAAACGAAATACAAATCAAATTGCAAAGCAATGAAGTAAGCGGTAAAGATGTAATTTTGATCGCTCCAACTGGATATGGGAAAACTGAAGCTTCTTTGTTTTGGGTTGAGAGAAATCAAAATGAAAATATGACGAAAAGAATTTTCTACATCTTGCCTTACACTGCGAGCATAAACGATATGTTTAGAAGGTTTGTGAATTATTTTGGCGAAACATTAGTTGGGATGAAGCATCATAGGGCAGGATATTTTGTTTACAAAAGTTTTAGAGACAGGGAGTATACTTCAGAGGAGGCGAAAAAGTTTGCTCAAGCGTTTGTTGATTTGAACCGGAAGATTTATAAGCAATTTAAAATAATGACACACCTTCAGCTTTTGAAGGAGATCTTCGGGGTTTCTGGTTTTGAGATGAGGATTTCGGAGATGGCAGGTGGACTTGTCATCTTGGATGAGGTGCATTCTTATGATGCAAGGGTCATCGCACTTTTAATTGAAGCGTTGAAAATTCTGAAAGATGAGTTTGGAGCTAAAATTTTGATAATGTCCGCAACTTTCCCAAAATTTCTTCGTGAAATTTTTGAGGCGGAACTTGGAATTAACATATTCATTAGCGCAAGCGACGAAGAGCTAAGGAAAATTTCAAGGCACAGAGTTAACATTGTGGAGGATAACATTTTAAATGGAGTTGAAAAGATAGCAGATTTCTTGAACGAGGGAAAAAGAACTCTTGTCGTTTGCAATACAGTTAAAAGGGCTCAAGAAATTTACAGTATATTGAAAAAGGAAGCAAAAGGTGAAAGTTTGTTGATACATTCAAGGTTTGCTCTTGTTGATAGAGAGGAGATTGAGAAAAAATTGAAAAAAGAGAATGTTGTTCTTCTCGTTGGGACACAGGCGATAGAGGTGTCGCTTGATATTGATTTTGATGTTTTGTTTACAGACATCGCTCCGGCGGATAGATTGGTACAGAGGTTCGGGCGAGTGAATCGGAAGGGGAAACATAATTGTTCGGATGTTTTCGTCTTCACAGAATACTTTGATGAAGATTTAAGAATCTATGATAGGGATTTACTTGAAAATACAATCTCGGAGCTTAGAAAGCTTATGGCGATGAATCGGATAAGCGAAATTGATGTCGCAAATTTCATTGAAAGTGTTTATCAAGATGGCTTCAGCGAGCAACAAATGAGAAATTTTAATAAAACGAGGGACAGTTTCAAGGCGTTGAAAGATAAAATTGTTCCGATGTATGACAACAGGGTAAGCGAGGAAGATTTTAATAGATTGGTTGGTGCTGTTGAGATTGTCCCTTCGTTTTATGAAGATGATTTTTTGAGGGCGCGCGATGAAAAAAATTATTTTGAGGTTGTTAAGTTTTATATGCCGATTGCGTATCCACAATTTTTCAATCTTCTTGGAAAAGGTCAGATATATAGTCATAGTGATGCAATTTTTTGTCGCGCAAAATATGATCGTGAACTTGGGCTTTTCGTAGATGAATTTGAAACAAACATACTTGAATGATGATATTTGAGAATCCGAGGGTAACGGGGGTAATGATAAATTATTATTTCCATTGCAAGAGGCAGTTATGGCTTTTTGCAAATCAAATAGAGATGGAGCATAGCTCGGATTTAGTTTTGATAGGGAAGATTTTGAGCAACTCTTTTTACAAGGACAAACAGAAGGAGATCAAGATTGAAGATTTGATTGCAATTGATTGGCTTAATTTTGAAGATGGGGTCATACACGAAGTGAAGAAATCCGACTCTTTTGAAGAGGGGCACATATGGCAGGTCAAGTATTATATCTTTTACCTTAAGAAGAAGGGGGTTATGGTTAAGGGGAAGATAAATTATCCAAAGTTAAGAGTTGTTCGTGATGTTGAGCTTGAATATGGTGATGAGGGGAGGATAAACGAAATTTTAAGTGACATAATTAAAATTGTTCGCAGTGAGGAGGTTCCAAAGCGGGAAGATAAAAAGAAATGCAGAGGTTGTAGTTATTTTGAACTTTGCTGGACTTGAAGTTAAAAAAAATTGCCAATAGAAAATGGGGAGACCATATTACATATTTTCATCTGGAATTTTAAGGAGGAAGGACAATACGCTTTATTTTGAGTCAGTTGAAGCGAATGATGTTTTTGATGAGGAAGTGCTTTGTTTCGTTGGTTATCCGGATGTTGACGATTCAGAGGGTGTAAGTAAACGCAAGCCGATCCCGGTTGAAGATGTTGATTCAATATATGTTTTTAGCGAGATAACTTTCAACACAAGGTTTTTGAACTTTCTTTCGCAGAATAACATTCTTTTGCATGTGTTCAATTATTATGGTTTTTATTCTGGCACATTTTATCCGAGGGAGTTTTTAAATTCGGGGCGATTGATCGTGAAGCAAGTTGAGAATTATATTTTTGATGATCTTCGCCTCATCCTTGCTCGCAAATTTGTTGACGGATCAAGTTATAATATGTTAAGAAATTTAAAAAGTTATATGCCAAATGACGATCTTAAAGTTTATGTTGATGCAATTGAGGAGGAGAGGGTAAAGATAGAAAGTTGTGGTGATATTTCGGAGCTTATGGCGTGTGAGGGTCATATTAGGAATGCGTATTACGGGGCTTGGGATTTGATAACGAAGGATGATTTCTTCGCTTTTGATAAGAGGACTAAGCAACCGCCGAGAAATGCGATAAATGCTTTGATATCGTTTGGTAATTCAATGTTATATACCGCTGTGCTTGGTGAGATATACAAGACGCATCTTAATCCGACTATAAGTTATTTACACGAGCCTTCGGAGAGGAGGTTTTCGCTTGCGCTTGATATTGCGGAGCTCTTCAAGCCGATCATAGTTGATCGGTTGATTTTCAAGTTGATAAACAAAAAGCAAATTTCGCAAGAGGATTTTGAAGTGGATTTGAATTTCTGTTATCTTTCGGAAGAGGGGAGGAAGAAATTTGTTAAGGAGTTTAACGATTTGGTTGAGTCAACAATTAAGCATAGGAATCTTGGTCGGAATGTATCATATAGAGGTTTAATTCGGCTTGAGTGTTACAAGTTGATAAAGCATTTGCTTGGGGATCAGGATTATGAGCCAATAAAGGTTTGGTGGTATTAAAAGAAAAAGTGGGCTGTAGATATGTATTACATTGTAGTTTATGATGTTGAAGAGAAGAGGGTTGCCAAGGTTTGCAAGCTTTTGCGCAAGTATTTGCATTGGGTTCAGAATTCAGTTTTTGAGGGGGAATTAAGTGATGGTAAGTTTATGGAGTTGAAATATAGGTTGTTTGAATTAATTGATCCTGAGGTTGATTCGGTGATAATATATGCATTACAGGGTCGTTGGCGCAATAGAGAGGTTATTGGGCTGAATAAGAATGTTGCGGGGAATGTGATATAGTTTTTGTGCTGGTATATTTAAATTTTTTTGGTTTTCAATATTCGTTATTTCGTTTGCCGAGAATCGCGTGAATAAGTTAACAGTAAATTTTCCGAATATCTCACTGTCTTTCAATCAATTATTTCGCTTTGCCACTTTCCTTGACACTTTGTCAGTCCGA
>JANXBN010000013.1 GCA_025060635.1 Candidatus Kryptonium sp.
ATGGCTCACTTCTTGCATGGAACTGCTTACATCATTGTCCCCACAAGGATGCTCGTTGAACAAGTTGCTGAAAGGTGTCAAGCTTTCGGAAACAAAAAGGTTGTTGCTTATCTTGGTCGCGCAAGGGAGCGAAAAGCAATTGAAGCGGGCGACTACGAAATTCTCATCACAACCAGCATGTTCCTTTCGTCAAGTTTTGAATTGCTCAACGGTCGCAGGTTTGATTTCGTTTTCGTTGACGATGTTGATGCTCTGCTGAAATCGGGACGCAATGTTGACAAAGTTTTGAAGTTGCTCGGTTTTTCCGAAGACGAAATTGAAACTGCGTGGTCACAAGTGACCAAGAAAGTGCCAGTCGCTGCATCAGGGGAGAGCGAAACCGAAGAGGGAGAAGAGAGCGTTGAAACCGAAGACATTTTTGGCGAACCTGAAAACCAAGAGGACGAATTGACCAGTCCCCAGCCTTTAGTCCCAAGTTCCCAATCCCAAGTCCCCAAAGCCAACCCAAAAGGCATCCTCGTCGTTTCGTCCGCAACATTGCGACCGAGAACGAAACGAGTTGCACTGTTCCGAACATTGCTCGGTTTTGAAGTTGCTCCCGTCAGAGTCACAGTCCGCAACATTTGCGACGCTGTCAAGTGGGTGCAAGATATTGAAGAGGCAAAGCAACAACTCGTTCGTTGGGTCAAACTTTTCGGCAAAGGAGGGGTTGTTTTCGTCTCTGGCGAACTGGGGCGAGAGGGCGTCAGCGAAATCACCTCGCACCTGAGAAGTGAAGGCATTGTTGCTAACCCCTACGATGAATTGGATTTGGATGCTTTTCGGCGAGGCGAAATTGAAGTCGCCGTCGGAATCTCAATCCCCACTAATGCTTTGGTTCGTGGTGTTGATTTGCCCGAAACAATCCGATACGCGATTTTCGTTGATGTGCCTAAAATCAGTTTCCCTCTGACGACCGATGACCCACGCAACTTTGCTGGGCTTTTGCTCGCTTTGAGGGAAGTGAGCGACGACAAGGCTCTCATTGATGCCTATTTGGCAACGATGCGCCGATACCGATACCTTCGCCCTGACCAACCTTTGCCGAAAAAAGTTCAGGAAATCGCCAATTACCTTAAGCGGCAATTCAGCGATGAGCAAATTTTGGAGAAACTTGAAAAGGCGGAGACAGTGACTTTGCACCGACGCAACGGTCAACTTTTCATCACATTCGGCGACGCAGCGAGTTACTTGCAAGCGTCAGGTCGGACATCCCGCCTTTTCGCTGGCGGGATAAGTCGCGGTGTGAGCCTAATCTTGGCGTGGGACAAAAAAGCCTTCAACAGCCTTTTGCGAAGGCTCAGGCTCTTTTATGACGAAGTTGAGTTTGCCAACGCCGACGAAGTTGATTGGGAGGCGGAATTGCACAAAGTAGACGAAGACCGAAAGCGAATTAAGCAATTGCTCCGTGAGGGAACGACCTTAGCATCAAGAGAAGCCAGACCAGAAATTCGCACCACTCTCGTTATCGTTGAATCACCAAACAAGGCTCGGACAATCGCCCACTTCTTTGGGACCCCTCAAAGGCGAATTGTCAACGGTTTGTCGGTTTGGGAAGTCACGACAGGAGACAGGCTAATCGCTATCACTGCTTCACTTGGTCATGTCTTTGATTTGGTTGAGCGAGAGGGAATTTACGGCGTCCTTCAACTTGACGGAAATTTTGTGCCCGTTTACGGCTCAATCAAATCTTGCCCAAACTGTGGGGAACAGACGACCGAAGAAAATTGCTCTTGCGGCAAACCGCCAGAGCGGGATAAGTTGACGCTAATTCAAGCCATGCAAAGGGTTGCTGTCCAATTTGACGAAATCGTCATCGCAACAGACCCTGATGCGGAAGGCGAAAAAATAGGTTACGACTTGATGGCTGCACTTAAGCCTTTCAACCCGAACATTGTCCGAGCCGAATTTCACGAAGTAACAAGGCGAGCATTCACTCAAGCCCTTCAATCGCCCCGTGAAATTGAGCGAAACCTTGTCAAGGCACAAGTGACCCGCCGAATCCTTGACAGGTGGGTCGGGTTTGAGTTGTCTCGCAGGCTTTGGCAAGTTTTTGACCGATACGACCTTTCCGCTGGAAGGGTTCAAACTCCAGTGCTCGGTTGGGTCATTGAGCGGACGGATTTGGCACGGCAGAAAAAGGCTCGCATAACTGTTCAACTCGCTGATCCCGAATCCAAAATCCAAGTTCAACTCAATTTTGAGCATGAAAACATACCGTTTGCACGAAGGTTGTTTGACAAGTTGGAGCAAGCGAAATTGAGCGTTGAAGAAATTGGAGAAGAAACTGTCAACCCTCAACCGCCATACAACACAGGCACACTCCTCGCCGACGCCGGTTCGTTCGCTTCTGCGACTCAACTGATGGATACTTTGCAAGATTTGTTTGAGCGCGGTCTCATAACTTATCACCGAACCGATAGCGTTCGTGTTTCCGATGCGGGTTTGAAAGTTGCCGAGGAGTTGCTGAAGGAGCGTTATGACTTGTCGTTGTTTCAGCCCCGCCGTTATGGGACTGAAGGCGCTCACGAGTGCATCCGACCGACGAGAGCCTTGACAGAAGACGATTTGAGGCTTTGGGTTTCCGCAGGTCGCATCTCCCTTGACAACCCAAATTTTGCACTGAGAATTTACGGAATGATTGTCCGCAGGTTTTTGGCATCGCAAATGAAACCTGCAAAGGTTAAAAAAGCCAAGGTCACTTTAAAGTTGGACGACTGGCAGCAAGATTGGGAAGTCATCGCAGAAGTTATTGAAGAAGGTTTCCACTGCGTCTCACCGCTTCGCGTCCAGCCTGTCACCCCCGAAATGAAAATTGTCGGCAAACAAATTCGGTTCGTCAGTAAAGTCATGCCGTTCACACAAGGGAGTTTGATTGAAGAGATGCGCCAACGGGGATTGGGTAGACCTTCAACTTACGCAAAAATCGTCCAGACGCTTATTGAGCGGGGCTATGTCTCCGAACTCAAGGGCTTCCTGTTCGCCACGGACTTGGGGCGACAAGTTTACCGATGGCTTCGCCTCCGCTTCCCTGAATTTGCCGATGAGGCGCTGACGAGGGACATGGAGGAGAAAGGTGACAAAATTGAAGCAGGTGAACTTGACTATCAGGCTGTCCTTTGGGAGTTGAGGCGAAGTCGTTTGTTCCTACAATGACGATTTGATAATCTTCAAAGATGGGCATTTTCAATCTCAAAAGGGAAAAATTAATCTGCTGTTGTGATAAACCACCTTTTCATTGTGCATATGTGGCTAAAGTTTCTATCAAATTTAACTTTCAAAATTGCTGGCGAACAATGCGAATCTTCTCTTTCCTCCTTTGCTTTAAAAAATCGCTTATCAAATTTGGGGCATGATGTAAAAGTTATCATGATTTATCCTGTCAGCTTACCTTTTAATCGTGCCTTGCTTAACGACACGAGTTTGGATTTTGAGTTAACGCACGAGACGGAGGTAAGATACAAAAGTGAGGCGTTAGACACGATTAGAAAGCTTTTGAGAAAAAATGTTTAATAAAACAAAATCAAAAGATTTCAGGTGTCTGTGAAATTTTGATCAACCTTCGTTGCCTTTATTTATATACACTGTCCTTATCGGGAACGGTATGATGATTCCTTCTTCTCTATATCGTTTGTGTAATCTCTTGATGAACTCATGCCTTACGGCGTATTGCTCTTGAAATTCTTTGCATCTTAACACAACTGTGAAGTTTATGCTGAAATCACCGAATGTATGATAACGAATAACAGGTTCAAATGTCGGCACACCGCCAGGGACTTCTCTCATCACCTCCCTTGCAACTTCAAGAGTTACCCTTTCAACTTTTTCAAGGTCGCTATCATAGCTTACGCCAACTTGCACAGGAATTGACATCTCTTTTTCAGGCATGAAGTAATTCTTAACTATCGCCTGCGCAAGCTTTGAGTTTGGAATGATTATATAATTGTTCGGAAGTTCTCTAATGGTCGTGTTCCTCCAAGTTATATCAACGACATAGCCCTCTTCGCCACTTTCAAGCCGTATGTAATCCCCAGGTTTTATTTGTCTTGTTAAAATTATATGAAGCCCAGCAAATAAATTTGAAAGCGTATCCTGTAAAGCCAAGGCCACAGCTAAACCACCAACCCCAAGGGCAGTCAAAACGGGCGTGATTGAGATCCCGAGCGAATGCAAAATTACCAAAATACCTATCGTGAAAACAACGATTCTGGCGAGGTTTGCGAATAAACTTGTTGAAGGCAAAACATCTTGGGCTCGTTTGCTGTATATGTTTATAAATCCGACGCTAATTTTTGAGAGGACAATTGTAAAAGAAAGAATGTAAAGTATCAGGATGATCTTGTGTAAATAATTTAAAAGAACTGGGCTTATCTTCGTAGTTGATATAGCTATATGTAAACCAATTAAGCTAAACCAGAAAGTAAGCCATCTGCGTAGCGAGGTGATTATTATGTCATCCCCTTCCCATTTCGTTTTTTCCGCAATTTTATGAAGTTTTCTGAGGACGATCTTTTCAAAAATTACCCCAATGACTACGCTGGCGAAAAAGAGCGCAACTGGTAAAATATACTCTCTCATCTCCTCAAACATTGTTTTTGTCTTTTAATTCGGAACTTTTGTTTTAAATACATTTTAAGAATTTTAAGTCAAGATCAATCGCAAGTCGCGTTGAAATTTACAAACGATGCGAGTTATTTCATGAATTTGCCTTAAAGAAGTTTGAAAATTGAAAAATCAGAAAGATCAAAGCGTTTGATTAAGTTATTTTTATAACTTTGCTCATCACAAAGTCAACAAATGACGGAAAGAATTTATTTATCCAAACAGTGAGCTTACCTACTGGGGTGAGAATTATGTCCCGTTTCTTTTTAACGACCGCTTTTAAAATTTCTTCTGCGACTTTTTCAGCAGACATTATCATAAATCTTCCTTGCATTCGCGTTGTCCCGTAATACTTTGCATTTTCAAAAAATTTTGTCTCGGTTGTTCCTGGATGGACCCCGATGAAATGGATTCCAAGTTTTTTATACTCAACCCTCAATGCTTCCGTAAGCCCTGTAAGTGCAAACTTACTTGCGGAGTAAATCCCCATTCCTGAAACACCTCTTTTTCCAACGACGGATGAAACATTGACAACTATCCCTCCCCCTTGTTCAATCATAATTGGAACGATCTTGTGAATAAGATAAGCTGAGCCAAGGAAATTCACTCGCATTATTTTTTCAATCTCTTCAAAAGGTGTTTGATGAAACCAACCATAAATCCCATAACCCGCGTTATTAACAAGTATATCAATCCTTCCAAAATTTCTCAATGTTTGATCAACGAGATTATCAAGCGATCCAAAATCAGAGACATCGGATTGAACTACTAAAACATTTTGGTTGAAGGATTTAATTTCGTCTGCGACTTTATTTAAGTTTTCAAGATTTCTTGATGCGAGAACAACTTTACATCCTGCTTTTGCGAAAATTTTTGCGGTTTCCTTACCAATTCCGGTTGATGCGCCCGTAATTATCGCAACTTTGTCTTTAAGTGGCATACGGTTGAAAAAAGACATTTTTTTAATTCTCTTTTTGATTTGTGATATCTCTTGACGATTAGAAAAATCAAAATTAATTTCAACTTCGTTTCATTGCATTTAAACCTTCGTCAACATTTTTAAGTTTAAAACTTAAAACCGATTGAATCTTGCTTATATTTAGCGAACAATCTTTTGCGCCGGCAAGATAAGTTTTGACCGAATCCATTGGGACAGGCACCACCAAATCTTGTGAATAGCCGAAGGTGTCTGCAAACTTCATTGCGAATTCATATCTTGATATCCTTTCCGAGCCACCGAGATTGAATATATCGTTTTTTATGTCCTTTGAGATCAATTCGTCTATTGCCATAACCGCGTCAACAGCATATATCGGTGTTCTGAACTGATCAGCAAACGCTTTAACTTTCCTTTTCGCTCTCAATTCGGTATGAAGCCAATCTGAAAATGAATTTGTGAAGACATTTCCCCAGCCATACATAAGCGCAAGGCGAAGAATTATGTAATCATCATACTGTCTTACTATTTCCTCACCTTCAAGCTTAGTTTGGGCGTAGTAGCTTTTAGGGTTTGGAGGTGTGTCCTCAGTGAAGAAACTTCCATCACCGCTATAAACTAAATCGGTGGAGATGTAGATAAATTTAGCGTTGATCTCGGCTCCAGCATCAAGCAAATTTTTCGTTCCCTCAACATTAACTGAATAAGCAAGGTCGCGATCTTGATCACAAAGTTGAACGCTTGTTATCGCTGCGGTGTGAACGATAACATCAGGCTGTATTTTTTTTACTATTTCAAGAACATTGGCACGATTTCTAATGTCAACTTTAAGAAATTGACATCTTTCAAGAAACAGCTCATGTTGAAAATACAAGGCGGTTATCTCGTGTTTAAATCTCAATGTCTTGCAGAAATTCCAACCGAGAAAACCACTCCCACCCGTGAGTAGAATTTTCAATTTTCAGGATCTCTTATGTTTTAGAATTTCCCGAGAAAATCAAACACTATAAGCCCAAGCCCGGCAAGGAAGAGCAAAGCAAAAAATGTCGCTACAACAAAAGTTTTAACTCTTTCCATTGTTTCCTCTTTGTCAATTTCATAATCTGGCATTGTGAGGACGACTATGTCATCCTCAACTTTAACTTGGCAGGAAAGGCGAAGATTTGGTTTAACTTTGTGGGCAATTAAAAATTTTCCCTTCAATACCCATTCCTCTTTCGGAGTTTTTGAGTTAACATTTTTATCACCTTGGATTATTTCAACTCTACAAGTTCCACAAAGCCCATGTCCTTGACAGTTTAAAACTTGATTGATTCCTTTGTAAACATTGATTCCTGCTTTTAAAGCTACCTTTCTTAAATTTGAACCTTTCGGAACTTCAATGCTTCTACCCTCGCGTTCAAATTTGACGATGGGCAACCTTTCCCTCTCTTTTATTTTTTATTTGTTCTCTTCAAATGGTGGTCTATAATAAATGTAAGCGTGAAGCATTTCAATCCTCTCGGTTTTCTCATCAAGTGAGATGTCCATAAGATCGCGAAGCGAAAGGATTCCAAGCAAGTTGTTATCTTTATCAATCACAGGCAAATGCCTTATCCCAGCTTTTTTCATTTTCGCAAGGCATTCTTCATAAGATTCGTCATCCAATGCGATCATAAGCTCACGAGTCATGACATCATCAATTTTTGTGATATTTGGATCTAATCCGTTTGCTACAACTCTTTTAAGAAGATCGCGTTCGGAGAAAATCCCGATTAGTTTGCCATCTTCCGAAAGCACTGGTACGGCGCCGATGTTTTTATCTGCCATGATCTTTGCAACTTCCAACACCGTGACACCGCTTTTGACAAAATAAAGAGGCTTATTCTTAACGACATCACCTGCTGTCTTCATTGTTGTATCCTCTATTTTTGTTTTATCCTCCATAAAACCAACCTGTTTCCCACATAACAAGTGGCTTCACTTCGTTTCTTACGCCAGCATTTACAACCTCACCAACAAAGATCGCATGATCACCTTTTTCAACTTTATCAACGACTTTACATTCAAAAAACGCTGGTAGATCAACAAGCAAGGGCGAGCCAGTTTCACCTGATTCAAATTTGTATCCATTTATTTTATCACCATCAACAGTTGTCGGTTTAAAAAATGCAGATGCTATATCTTTTTGATCGGAGGCAAGAACATTCACTGCGAAAACACCACTTTCCGAAATTGTTTGATACAGTCCCGAATCACGCCTTACTCCAACCATTACAAGCGGAGGTTCAAAAGACGCTTGACTTAACCAATTGACAGTGCCTGCAGAATATCTATCTGCGGATTTTGAAGTCAAAACATAAAGCCCGTAAGTTATCATTCGCAATGCTTTCTTCTTTGCTTCAGGATTCATTTTTATCTCCTTATGATTTATTTTCGTTCTTCAAATTTCACTTTGAAACTTAACTTTTCTTTACCTCTCAAAACGACAATCTCAACTTCATCCCCTGGGTTGAAATCGCCAAGGGCATAGGTATAATCATAAACATTTTTAATTTCTACATTTCCCATTTTTATTATCACATCTCCCGGTTTAATTCCAGCTTTATCAGCAGGTGCCCCAGGACGGACATCGCCAACTTTCATCCCTTGAACTTCCTCCGAGTAATCAGGAACTATCCCAAGAGTTACTCTAAATCCGCGAGGTGTCCTCTGGGGTGCATCTACTTTTACGAATTGTGGTTTTTCTTTTTCCTTGTCAAGTTCAAAAATTAACTTACTTATGAAATCTAAAATTCTCTTTTGCCCTTGATAATTTATTTTATCATAGTCATCGCTTGGCTTGTGGTAATCCGTGTGTATCCCTGTAAAGAAGTGAAGCACTGGGATATTTTTAGAATAAAATTGTGCGTGATCGCTTGGACCATATCCATCCTTGACGAGGTTTAAGTTAAACTTGAATTCGGAATTTAAGCTTTCAATTATCCCATTCCACACGGGCGATGTCCCAACGCCGTAGATTGTTAATTTATCATCCTTTAACCTTCCGATCATATCCATATTTATCATTGCGATCGTTTTTTCAAGTGGGAAGGAAGGATTTTTTACATAATATCCAGAGCCGATCGTTCCTTCCTCCTCAGCTGTGAAGGCTATGAAAACGAGCGTTCTATTTAGTTTCTTTCTATTATTTGAGAAGTATTCCGCAAGTTCAAGTAGTCCAGATGTTCCAGAAGCGTTGTCATCCGCTCCGTTATGGATCGCAACCGTATCTGGTATAAGCGAGCCCTGACCGCCCCAACCAAGGTGATCGTAATGTGCCCCGATGATTATATATTCATTTTTTAACTCTGGATTTGAACCTTCAATATAGCCAATTACATTTGCAACTTTTGATTTGATGTAACGAACATCGGTTTGAATTTCAACGCTTAGATTATTTATAACGAACGAGTTTGGTTTCATTGAATCGTAGATTCTTTTAACGATGTCGTAAATTTTGAAATTATATCCGCAGGTTTTGAGCAAATCGTCAATTAAGCTGTTTTTAACTTCAACAGCAACGATCCCTGCTTTTCCTGCAGAATAATCATATCTAAATCTTTCAAATTTTTCAGAAAACGGATCAACGAAAATTATCCCAATTGCTCCTTTTGATTGAGCATTGCTTACTTTATATCTCAATGGTAGATATTTTTCAAATGGCGAGTGTGGTTTATATCCATCCGGCGTTCCCTTTAAAACGATCACAACTTTGCCTTTGACATCAATTCCAGCGTAGTCATCATAGTTTTGCTCTGGTGCAGTTATCCCATAACCGGCGAAGACTACATCAGCTTTTATTTTTCCAACTTCGCTAAATGAAAGTGGGACGAAATCATATTTGAAGTTTAATTTGATCACATTGTCGTTTGCCCTGAAGCTTATGAAATTTGAATCTCCCATCTTAACATCGCTAATAAAGTCAAAGTATTGAAAGTAAGTTCCTCTATCTCCAGCTGGTTTGAGTCCAAATTTTTTGAATTGCTTTGCTATATATTCGCTGGCAAGTTCTGCGCCTTTTGTTCCAGCTCTTCTTCCTTCAAGCTCATCCGACGCAAGATATTTTAAGTGGGTGTAAATATCGTCTTCTTCAATGTATGGCGATGTTGTTCTCGTATGAAAGCAAGAATAAAATAAAATTACAAGCAGAAGAAAGAAAAGTTTCCTTCTCATTTTTGAACCTCACTTAATTTGAAATCTTGTGCATCAAATTGCATCCCGGTGATTCCATCTGATTCATCGGATGCAAGGTAAACGAAGATGTCAACGACATCTTCTGGTTTTTTTAGTTTTGAGCGATCTTCGTTTGGATATGCTTCTTTTCTCATTCTCGTTGCAATCGGTCCAGGGTTTACAGAGTTGACTCTTATCTTGGTATCTTTTAATTCATCCGCAAGAATTTGAGTTAGTCCCTCAACGCCAAATTTTGAAACAGCGTAAGCGCCCCATTTTGCCCTACCTTTCCGCCCGACGCTTGAGCTTACCATGATTATGCTTCCGCTCCCTTGAGGTATCATATACTTTAAAACCTCGCGTGTAAAGTAAAAAACACCATTTAGATTAACATTGATCACATCCTCCCAGACATCAATTGGATAATCAAAAATTTCCTTTCTTTCCCCAAGTATTGCTGCGTTGTTCACGAGCACATCTATTCTCCCAAACCTGCTGTAAACCTCTTCAACAAAATCTTTAACTTCTAAATAATTGCTTACATCTACTTTGGCGACATAACATTTTGAACAATGGGTTTTGATTAAATCCAAAGACGCAAAGATGCTGTCGGTTTTTGAGCAAATTGCTATATATGCGCCCTCAAGGATGAACCTTTGAGCTATAGCTCTGCCAAGCCCACGAGATGCACCAGTTATAATTGCAACTTTATCTTTAAGTCGCATTGCTTTCTGAGTTAATTTTACTGCTTTAAAAGATAAAAATTTTAGAAAAAATTATCAAACTTTTATGTGATTGTCTCAAGTTTAACACTTACGAGATCAGCTTTGCAACTCTAACATATTTAAAAATACTTAAGGCAGGCTTTGAAGCCCGCCATTCGCATCAACGAGGTCATTTGCTATTTTAAAAGGATAGTTCGTCCTCCAACCTCTTGATTTTTCACCTTGTGTTCTATATCTTTATGCTTGAGAAACATTGAAAATTGGGTTTAAACATGGATCAAGTGAAGCACATTTTAGTTGTTGCTGCAGGCTTAACACCTGCTATTATCACCGAAACACTGCAATTTCTTCTATATTGTAATCCTGGGGGAAAGTTAACATTTACGCATTTATCCCAAAATCCTACCGTGAAACTTAGAATTGATGACATTTACATAATCACGACCTCGTTGGGAAAGGCAAAAATAGTTAACGATCTTTTAGAAAATGGGAAATTCTATAAGTTTTGTGAGGAATTTGGAATTGATTGGTTGAATCTTGATAAGAGCAACATAATCGTCTTAAAAAATAAAAATGGAAGCGAGCTTGACGACATAAAAACAATTGAGGACAATCTATCTGCATCTGATCAAATTTTGAATTTCTTGAGGGAGATGACGGAAGATAGAAACAGTGTGATTCACTGCTCAATAGCGGGAGGGCGAAAAAGCATGGATATATATTTTGCTTTCGGAATGCAATTTTATGGAAGAGAACTTGATAAGATGTACCATGTGCTCGTCAATCCACCTTTTGATAGACCAGATTTTGTGGATCCAAGTGGGAATCCTTTCTTTTACATACCTAAAAAGCCGGTTATTTTCTCAAATCAAAAAATCAGAAAGTTATCCATGGAAGCAGAGATTCATCTTTCTGAAATACCTTACATTCACCTGAGGCAAAAACTTGAAAAGTTTATCCCGGAATTTTTTTACAAAAATAAATCATATCAAGATCTTGTCAAGATCGCGCAAGATGAGATAGATCTCTTAACTTTAAAACCCAAGATAAAACTGAATTTCAAAGAAACATCAATTGAGGTGGAAAATTTAGAAAATGTAAAGTTGACACCGACTGAGTTCTTTATTTATTCATATTTTGCCTTGAGCAAAAAGCTTTGCAAGCGAAAACATAAAGCAGACGAAGATTGTGATCGTTGTTTCGTATCTTTTGAGGGCAAGGAGCAAGCAAGATTTGGGGCTTCAAGGGTAATCAAGATTTTGCAAAGTAAACTCTTGCGAGCGATAGGTCATTCATCTCGTGAGGGTCGGGTGATTAAAGAGTGGATTGAAAACGGGATCCCAAGGCAAAGTTTAAGAGATAAGATAAGCGAGGTGAATTTAAAAATTGCCAGAACGATTCCTTATCGCTCTGTTCAGGAAGTTATCAAAATTTCAAACATCGGTAGATACAAGGGGAAGTATGGTTTGAAAATTGAAAAAGATATGATTGAAATTGTTGATTAATTCTAAAGGATGTCGTGGATTGATGCTTGAAAAAGTTTGTTAACTTGCGATTTGAGGGTTGAAAATTGGTTTAACATGTCTTTTGAAATTTATGTTTCGTTTGATGCTAAATTAAACCATTTGAAAGAGTTTTGAAGAAGCATTAAATTCACAATAGCGATAATAATGTGAGAATTGAACCGGTGTGGAATTTAAGAAGATTTCTGGGGGTTATGAAAAGTGTCGTTTAAAGATTGGTGAGAATTGAACCAGTGTGGAATTTAAACTGAAGATTGCTGGTTGATAGCATTACAGAGTAAATGCGTGAGAATTGAACCAGTGTGGAATTTAAACTCAAGTTTGCAATTATTTCTTCTTTTTTATCTTCGTGAGAATTGAACCAGTGTGGAATTTAAACTCTGGTAGCGATGGTTCAGTTGATGAGGTTGCTCAGTGAGAATTGAACCAGTGTGGAATTTAAACTTTTAATTAATCCTCAAAATCTTTATCTTTCAAGTTGTGAGAATTGAACCAGTGTGGAATTTAAACGATATATTGCTAATGTTTTATCCTTATAAAACTATTGGTGAGAATTGAACCAGTGTGGAATTTAAACACTGAAATTCTTCGGCAAATTCCCCGATTGCTTCAAGTGAGAATTGAACCAGTGTGGAATTTAAACTCAAGTTATTTGCAATTATTTCTTCTTTTTTATCTTGTGAGAATTGAACCAGTGTGGAATTTAAACAACTCTTACAATTTTAACCCTATACAAAGTGTCCTGTGAGAATTGAACCAGTGTGGAATTTAAACGTAGGACGCTTTTATGTGTTAAGAAACGGAATATATGTGAGAATTGAACCAGTGTGGAATTTAAACGTAAGACGCGGTGGTTATGTGCGGATATTATCAGGCGAGTGAGAATTGAACCAGTGTGGAATTTAAACAGCGGTCTTCGGAATTAGTATTACAGATCAAAAAGGTGAGAATTGAACCAGTGTGGAATTTAAACCTTTACAAATTTATACGCTCTGATGTAACTGTTAAGGTGAGAATTGAACCAGTGTGGAATTTAAACGTGTGAAGCTGGTTAAAATCTATCCCTGCGAATTTGGTGAGAATTGAACCAGTGTGGAATTTAAACCTAGTTCTTAACTCAATAACTACTGATCTTTTAAAGTGAGAATTGAACCAGTGTGGAATTTAAACTTCCATTGAAGATAAACATATTTACCATTTTGCACAAGTGAGAATTGAACCAGTGTGGAATTTAAACTTTTTTTTAAAAAAATAAAAATAAAGGATCAAATTAGTGAGAATTGAACCAGTGTGGAATTTAAACCAGGTTTTTGTTCAATCAAAATAAAATTTGACATAGTGAGAATTGAACCAGTGTGGAATTTAAACCATCAGATTGAAGATTTTAGAACGATAGCGTTTAAGAGTGAGAATTGAACCAGTGTGGAATTTAAACGTTTTTAACATATTTTAATATATCATCCATTGTCCAGTGAGAATTGAACCAGTGTGGAATTTAAACAGGGGAAGCAAAAATAAAACGATATAGATCAACCACAGTGAGAATTGAACCAGTGTGGAATTTAAACATTCCAGTTGCGTCAATAGCAATATGATTTGCTAAGTGAGAATTGAACCAGTGTGGAATTTAAACGAAAAGGTTGGAGAAGTATATGCACAAGCACAAACAAGTGAGAATTGAACCAGTGTGGAATTTAAACCGCTTTAACTCATCTTTTGTTTCAATAAAATATACAGTGAGAATTGAACCAGTGTGGAATTTAAACAGCTTTGTTTTTTCAAGTCCTTTAAACACAATTTTGTGAGAATTGAACCAGTGTGGAATTTAAACTTAAAGATAAGAAAAGGTATGCTTGAGGGTGACGAGGGTGAGAATTGAACCAGTGTGGAATTTAAACTCTCCAGCATTATAGGCTGAAATAGCATAAACGAGAGTGAGAATTGAACCAGTGTGGAATTTAAACATGTATTGATTCAAGAGTTTTTTGTATCATTTTTTAGTGAGAATTGAACCAGTGTGGAATTTAAACATTTGTATTTTCTTTTCAAATATAAGATGTAAGATTTGTGAGAATTGAACCAGTGTGGAATTTAAACTGCAAAATCAATTCAATACAATTATGCAACTAATGAGTGAGAATTGAACCAGTGTGGAATTTAAACTTTTATAAAGATAGGTGGTGGTGGATATGAATTATTAGTGAGAATTGAACCAGTGTGGAATTTAAACTTTTCAAAAAATTGTCAAAGAGAACACTATGAATGGAGTGAGAATTGAACCAGTGTGGAATTTAAACTCTGCAGACGCAAATCAAGTGTTATGTCTTTATAGTGAGAATTGAACCAGTGTGGAATTTAAACAACGAAGCGGCTTTTTGGGGCGAACAAGATGATGAGTGAGAATTGAACCAGTGTGGAATTTAAACCAATAGAGAAAAGTAAAATCTTTAACAGCTGATATGTGAGAATTGAACCAGTGTGGAATTTAAACGTGTATCCTGATGCGTTTGAATTTAAGGGGAAATATTGTGAGAATTGAACCAGTGTGGAATTTGAACTTTGTAATACGCATATGACATTTTCAAAAACGAAGTGTACATAT
>JANXBN010000014.1 GCA_025060635.1 Candidatus Kryptonium sp.
TTTACCCTGGGTTTGAATCGCACCTGTGAGGGATTGAAACAAAAAAACATGTTTGCCGTTTTGGATAACTAATTTTTTGTTTGAATCGCACCTGTGAGGGATTGAAACTTATTTATGGTCGTTATTGTTTGCAAAACGAAAAAAGTTTGAATCGCACCTGTGAGGGATTGAAACCACAATTGCACTATCGCACTTGCACAATTGCATTTGGTTTGAATCGCACCTGTGAGGGATTGAAACGCACATAAACAATCTTTGAAACCTCACGCGGTATTTCGTTTGAATCGCACCTGTGAGGGATTGAAACTATTCTCAAGCAAAGTAAGTGAAATGAATGCCAAATAGTTTGAATCGCACCTGTGAGGGATTGAAACTTTATTTTGGGCTCAAAAGTTTTTCGTTTTGGATTGTGTTTGAATCGCACCTGTGAGGGATTGAAACCTTTTTTGCAGCGTGATGAAATTAAAAAGTGCTATAGTTTGAATCGCACCTGTGAGGGATTGAAACTTACATCAAAAATTATGCCAAAAATTGTGATATAAATGTTTGAATCGCACCTGTGAGGGATTGAAACAAAATTTTAGATAACTTCTCATCATTCATCAATTCTTTGTTTGAATCGCACCTGTGAGGGATTGAAACCTACCTTTTCCAGTATAAAGCATACCCATTTCTCTAGTTTGAATCGCACCTGTGAGGGATTGAAACATTTTCAAGACTTTCCCAAAAAAGCTTGGCATCAAAGTTTGAATCGCACCTGTGAGGGATTGAAACTTATGTCTTTCAATCTTTCAGCAACAGCTTGCTCTTTGTTTGAATCGCACCTGTGAGGGATTGAAACTAGTTATTGTTATTTTTAACCACTACCAGATATATACGTTTGAATCGCACCTGTGAGGGATTGAAACATCATCACATCATACCATCTCAAACCCCTATAAAGGTTTGAATCGCACCTGTGAGGGATTGAAACAAAGGCATTTCAAAATTTTTTCGTTTTGGATTGGTTTGAATCGCACCTGTGAGGGATTGAAACTCAAAAATTGAACAGTACGATGGAAAACTGTGCTTAGTTTGAATCGCACCTGTGAGGGATTGAAACAGTATTGCGTGTCGTCCATTCTGGACGACCAGTTTTTGTTTGAATCGCACCTGTGAGGGATTGAAACATTTTCAAGATTACATCTCCTGGAATGGCACCCTGGTTTGAATCGCACCTGTGAGGGATTGAAACAAATTTCAATCTTATCACGGCTTACGGCTGTGCAAAAGTTTGAATCGCACCTGTGAGGGATTGAAACAGGCAGGTGCGGTAGTTTTACCGCACCTGCCTTATTTTGTTTGAATCGCACCTGTGAGGGATTGAAACAACTTCTTATCGGGGTTGGCGATTACTATTGCTACATGTTTGAATCGCACCTGTGAGGGATTGAAACTAAATACTTTGCATACTTTTCTTTCAGGGTTCTCAAGGTTTGAATCGCACCTGTGAGGGATTGAAACTTGTTTTTAAGATTTTTAAATCCCCTTGTCCACTTTTGTTTGAATCGCACCTGTGAGGGATTGAAACTGACAATGATGATTATAAAGTTAAGAAAATGATAGTAGTTTGAATCGCACCTGTGAGGGATTGAAACGCATATGGCACATGTTTTCTCACTTCATACACCTTCGTTTGAATCGCACCTGTGAGGGATTGAAACACTTCAAACACTGGAAAGTATGGAGCATTATTCAATGTTTGAATCGCACCTGTGAGGGATTGAAACTGTATTAGCATTTTTTTAACCTCAAGGCTATCAGTGTTTGAATCGCACCTGTGAGGGATTGAAACAATAAAAGATGGATATTTTTATTCTGTATCTGTAAATGTTTGAATCGCACCTGTGAGGGATTGAAACAAATCATTATCAGTCTTATTGATTGACAAATATATCGTTTGAATCGCACCTGTGAGGGATTGAAACAAAGGATAAAATCAAAAGGCAGGTGCGGTAGTTTTAGTTTGAATCGCACCTGTGAGGGATTGAAACATCGCATAAACGCATAATTGCACAATCGCATTTGCGTTTGAATCGCACCTGTGAGGGATTGAAACATGTAAAGATTAATCAAATAATCAAAAGGCAGGTGCGTTTGAATCGCACCTGTGAGGGATTGAAACGAACCAGTAACTTCTTTATTTCGTAGTTACCATTTGTTTGAATCGCACCTGTGAGGGATTGAAACCACTTGCACAATCGCATTTGCATTTTGCATTTTTATGTTTGAATCGCACCTGTGAGGGATTGAAACGCCAGTTATTTTCTCAATATACAATCGCCAATCTAAGTTTGAATCGCACCTGTGAGGGATTGAAACTTTTTCTAATTTCATAATTGTTATTATAGACTATTGCGTTTGAATCGCACCTGTGAGGGATTGAAACATAATGTTTAGGTACATGGTGTTTCTCTTTTTGTTGTTTGAATCGCACCTGTGAGGGATTGAAACACTGGATTCTCAAACATTTTTTTCTTTGGGTTGTAAGTTTGAATCGCACCTGTGAGGGATTGAAACTGATTTTATCCCTTGGACTTTAATTCATTTAATTTAGTTTGAATCGCACCTGTGAGGGATTGAAACTTGTAAGCCTCTTTTTTGTTTTTGTTTGTTTTCACTGTTTGAATCGCACCTGTGAGGGATTGAAACATCTAAATACCATATAATCATTGCTTGATTCAAGTAAGTTTGAATCGCACCTGTGAGGGATTGAAACTAGGACGTAGAAACGCCCTACGGGGTTTTCAAACATGTTTGAATCGCACCTGTGAGGGATTGAAACTTATTATGTAGCTGTTAATAAAAATGAAATCAAGATTGTTTGAATCGCACCTGTGAGGGATTGAAACGACCCCAAAATTAAGGCAATTTACAACATAAAAAAGGTTTGAATCGCACCTGTGAGGGATTGAAACAGGTATGCGAATTTCCCGTTTTGTACCAATAGCTTTTGTTTGAATCGCACCTGTGAGGGATTGAAACGTGATTGCTACATATATCCCATTTCGCAAGACAAAAAGTTTGAATCGCACCTGTGAGGGATTGAAACTCTTCATCAAATTTATCACAAAAACATTCATAACAGTTTGAATCGCACCTGTGAGGGATTGAAACGTTCTCAGCAACATCAGACACAACTTTCCATCAAGAAGTTTGAATCGCACCTGTGAGGGATTGAAACTTAAAAAAGAGTTTCATAAGCCCTTTTTTTTTTGTTGTTTGAATCGCACCTGTGAGGGATTGAAACGCTGCCAGATACACCCATACAAGTATTATTTCCTTCAGTTTGAATCGCACCTGTGAGGGATTGAAACTTTTTTATTTTTATTGTTTTTACAGTTTTTAAATAAGTTTGAATCGCACCTGTGAGGGATTGAAACTTATAAAAGTGTCAATTTTAGTATAAACTACAAAGTAGGTTTGAATCGCACCTGTGAGGGATTGAAACTTGCTGTGCTTTGCTGTGCTTTGCTATGTTTTACCAAGTTTGAATCGCACCTGTGAGGGATTGAAACTTCGTAGCTCATTTCGTAGCTCATTCAACTTAATCATGTTTGAATCGCACCTGTGAGGGATTGAAACGTGGGTTCAAGAAATTTTTTTTGTTTAAATGAATAAGTTTGAATCGCACCTGTGAGGGATTGAAACGGTAGCCATAACCAGTTTTCAACAGCATTAAACATAGTTTGAATCGCACCTGTGAGGGATTGAAACGGCGATTGGGCAGGCAATGCGACAAAAAGAAGCAAAGTTTGAATCGCACCTGTGAGGGATTGAAACAAGGTTAAGAAAATGATAGTGCAAAACGGTAAGTATGGTTTGAATCGCACCTGTGAGGGATTGAAACTGGCAATAGCATAAAAAAAGTAGTCTTTCAGTTCGTGTTTGAATCGCACCTGTGAGGGATTGAAACTTGTTTTTTAGATTTATAGTTTTCACAGTTTTCAGGGTTTGAATCGCACCTGTGAGGGATTGAAACGGGTTTAACAAAATTTCCTATTTTAACCGAAAAAACGTTTGAATCGCACCTGTGAGGGATTGAAACTTCTGAACCAGCATTTTCTTGACCTCATAACTATTAGTTTGAATCGCACCTGTGAGGGATTGAAACGAGGCGAAATTAAGAAAGGAGCAGTTGAGGATAAAGGGTTTGAATCGCACCTGTGAGGGATTGAAACGATGAGAAAATACTATTGGTCTATAATCCAAAACGAGTTTGAATCGCACCTGTGAGGGATTGAAACATTTGCTCAATCTGCTTTATACTATTAATAAACAACGTTTGAATCGCACCTGTGAGGGATTGAAACGAGATTTATTCATTTAAACGGAAAGAACTTCTTAAGGTTTGAATCGCACCTGTGAGGGATTGAAACGCTCTACTAATAATTGACAAATATATCCCATTTTTCAGTTTGAATCGCACCTGTGAGGGATTGAAACATTATTAGAGCTGATGATTTTGAAATCAAAAAACTTGTGTTTGAATCGCACCTGTGAGGGATTGAAACGTTTAATGCTACTCAAGTCTGGACTTGGTTACCTGAGTTTGAATCGCACCTGTGAGGGATTGAAACGAGGGAACCGAAATAAAAAATGGGTATTTTTACGCTAGTTTGAATCGCACCTGTGAGGGATTGAAACGGAGTTGAAGTGAAATCAAAAACAAAAAATTAAGGGAGGTTTGAATCGCACCTGTGAGGGATTGAAACTTGGAACAGTGCCCCTCCATTCCAAATATACATATTTGTTTGAATCGCACCTGTGAGGGATTGAAACCAATTTCGCGTCAAGGATTTCAATCTTATTCTTACCTGTTTGAATCGCACCTGTGAGGGATTGAAACTGGTTAAGATTGAGTTAAATGTGTGGTTGAAGTGAAGTTTGAATCGCACCTGTGAGGGATTGAAACGTTTATGGCAATACCATAAAAATAATAACCATCTTTTGTGTTTGAATCGCACCTGTGAGGGATTGAAACATATAGTTTTTGTAACCTTTAAATAACCGTATCCCGAGTTTGAATCGCACCTGTGAGGGATTGAAACTGGGGTTATAAACTAATACAAGTTTTTCGTTACTTAGTTTGAATCGCACCTGTGAGGGATTGAAACTTGATTGTGTTTTTCAAGTCTTTGTTTATCTTTATCGTTTGAATCGC
>JANXBN010000015.1 GCA_025060635.1 Candidatus Kryptonium sp.
TGTTTGAATCGCACCTGTGAGGGATTGAAACAAGGAAATAATTGATTTAAATTAAAAACAAAAACAGGTTTGAATCGCACCTGTGAGGGATTGAAACTCCTTTTTTTCGTTCAAAAATTTCACAAATTTTTTTTCGTTTGAATCGCACCTGTGAGGGATTGAAACCTTCAAAATTGTTTGACACTAAATAACACCCACCAGGTTTGAATCGCACCTGTGAGGGATTGAAACTACAAAAATCTCAAAAACTTTTGAGTGGGTTTAATAGTTTGAATCGCACCTGTGAGGGATTGAAACTGAAAATAGAAGCAGGATACTGAAGATTAAAAAAGTAAGTTTGAATCGCACCTGTGAGGGATTGAAACAAAATTACAATTTTGTCTTTTTCTATGGTTAGAATATGTTTGAATCGCACCTGTGAGGGATTGAAACCCGCATATATTCCGTTTTTCAAAATATAATAATTTCGTTTGAATCGCACCTGTGAGGGATTGAAACAGTTGTAAATCGCCACTATTCTTTCGTCCGAAACGAGTTTGAATCGCACCTGTGAGGGATTGAAACACCTTTGGTTTTATTCACGTTTTCTCATTCTTCAGGTTTGAATCGCACCTGTGAGGGATTGAAACTCAATTCGTTTATTTTTAAAATTACATCTCCTGGAGGGGTTTGAATCGCACCTGTGAGGGATTGAAACTGGATTACAGAATTGCAGTTGCAAAAATGTTTTTGAAGTTTGAATCGCACCTGTGAGGGATTGAAACCAATTGCACAATCACAATTGCATTTGCATTTATATTACGTTTGAATCGCACCTGTGAGGGATTGAAACAAGATTAGGCAGGCGATTGGGCAAAATGGGACAAAAAAAGTTTGAATCGCACCTGTGAGGGATTGAAACTTTTGCTTTATTGAAAAAACCTCGGGATTATCAGCAAGTTTGAATCGCACCTGTGAGGGATTGAAACTCTCTTAACTTTTGTTTTAATTCGCTAACTTTTAACATGTTTGAATCGCACCTGTGAGGGATTGAAACATAACATTAAACATAGTTTCCCATCTAAAATTTCAATCGTTTGAATCGCACCTGTGAGGGATTGAAACTTTAAATACTTTGCATACTTTTGCAATGCTTTTAATGGTTTGAATCGCACCTGTGAGGGATTGAAACGTATTTTTAATGCATTTTCCACTTCTTCTAATTGTCGTTTGAATCGCACCTGTGAGGGATTGAAACACATTTTTTACAACAAACAAATTGTTATCTATCTTCAGTTTGAATCGCACCTGTGAGGGATTGAAACATTTCATAGCTACTGTTGACTATCAAATAAATTCCGTGTTTGAATCGCACCTGTGAGGGATTGAAACGAGAGAGATTACAAAAACCCTTAAAAATCTTTCCGTGTTTGAATCGCACCTGTGAGGGATTGAAACAATACCAATCCCATTTGTTTTTTCCGTTCCATCTGGTTTGAATCGCACCTGTGAGGGATTGAAACTTTTCAGTTAATTCGTTCACCCTCAACATCACGTCCCCGTTTGAATCGCACCTGTGAGGGATTGAAACGTAAGAAAACATTTCTACAACATCGTTGAAAAAAAGTGTTTGAATCGCACCTGTGAGGGATTGAAACATTGCAACTTGGTTTTTGCTCACAAAACACTTCAAGTTTGAATCGCACCTGTGAGGGATTGAAACACATATATGCAAATATGCATAACATTCACTACAATGGTTTGAATCGCACCTGTGAGGGATTGAAACGCGACAGATTGTTCTTCCAATTTAACACCTTGTTTCGTTTGAATCGCACCTGTGAGGGATTGAAACGAGATAATGTTCAAATACATTTTGTTACCTCCCTTTGTTTGAATCGCACCTGTGAGGGATTGAAACAGGTGAAGAGAGAATCAAATTGGTTTACAACCCAAAGGTTTGAATCGCACCTGTGAGGGATTGAAACTTGTTTACCTTTTTTTGTTTTTTATTGTTTTGATATGTTTGAATCGCACCTGTGAGGGATTGAAACTTTCTTAAGACGAAGAAACGGCCTATCGGGGTTTCAGTTTGAATCGCACCTGTGAGGGATTGAAACTTGACATTATCACTACATCATCACCGTTCCAATAGAGTTTGAATCGCACCTGTGAGGGATTGAAACGCATACGGGACATTGGTTCCCCACTCGAGCGTCACAGGTTTGAATCGCACCTGTGAGGGATTGAAACAATTTAAGCAAAACGTCTCCTGGAGGGGTTCCTACCCGTTTGAATCGCACCTGTGAGGGATTGAAACTCTGGAATGGCAGGGTGCCATTCCAGAAGAAGTATTGTTTGAATCGCACCTGTGAGGGATTGAAACTTAAATATGACTGCTGCGTATATGCCGTTTTTAATAGTTTGAATCGCACCTGTGAGGGATTGAAACAATAACCCTTCCCAGTCTTAAGCAACAATAATAATAAGTTTGAATCGCACCTGTGAGGGATTGAAACAAGTTTTTAACTGCATATAAATTACCCTCTAGTTTCGTTTGAATCGCACCTGTGAGGGATTGAAACGGAGGCTCAACTTCATAGGCAAACCTTAAGGGTTTCTGTTTGAATCGCACCTGTGAGGGATTGAAACTAGGACGTAATAACGTCCTACCGGGTTTTCAAACATTGTTTGAATCGCACCTGTGAGGGATTGAAACAAATGGGACAAAAAAAATAAGGCAAGTGCGGTAGTTTGTTTGAATCGCACCTGTGAGGGATTGAAACTAAATAAATTTCAGAGGTTTTTCTGTCGGTTCAAGTTGTTTGAATCGCACCTGTGAGGGATTGAAACAATACCAATCCCATTTGTCGTATTGCCATCTGTATCGTTTGAATCGCACCTGTGAGGGATTGAAACGGAGTAATTCCACCTTGGTTTTTCATTGCTTGCATAGTTTGAATCGCACCTGTGAGGGATTGAAACTATTTTGTGCATATTGCTTTGAAGTTTTGTTTTTGGTTTGAATCGCACCTGTGAGGGATTGAAACACTGGTATTGTTTTTACAACCTTCAAACGACTGTGCTGTTTGAATCGCACCTGTGAGGGATTGAAACTCTCTCAAATACTTTATATACCTTTGTCGCAGCACCGTTTGAATCGCACCTGTGAGGGATTGAAACTAGAAATTAACACTTTCAACAACGTTTGTTATCTCTGTTTGAATCGCACCTGTGAGGGATTGAAACCTTGCCCTTTAATTAATCTTCTTCTTTATCTTTCTTTGTTTGAATCGCACCTGTGAGGGATTGAAACCCAACTTTATCAATTGTATTTTTTTGCTCATCGCTGTTTGAATCGCACCTGTGAGGGATTGAAACTAACTTCAAAGTCACCAGCTATTGCAACAATTGCAATAGTTTGAATCGCACCTGTGAGGGATTTAAACGTACTAGTAGCTTTTTAATCTCATAGCTACTGTTAAGTTTGAATCGCACCTGTGAGGGATTGAAACTCAAATAACCATATCCAGACTTGAGGAGCATTAAACGTTTGAATCGCACCTGTGAGGGATTGAAACTAATTTCAAATTCAAACTCGTTACCAACTATCACCGGTTTGAATCGCACCTGTGAGGGATTGAAACACTATGTTCAAATACATATTTTACCCCTCCTTTTTTGGTTTGAATCGCACCTGTGAGGGATTGAAACAAAACAAAAAATGGAGAAACTAAATGAAACTCCTCTGTTTGAATCGCACCTGTGAGGGATTGAAACAGTAGACATATTTACCACCCTGCACAAGCATTTTTGTTTGAATCGCACCTGTGAGGGATTGAAACTAGAAATTAACAGCTTCAATAATGTTCTCCATTTCTTGTTTGAATCGCACCTGTGAGGGATTGAAACTTAATCACCCTGCCTTCCTCAAGTCTAACTACCTTGGTTTGAATCGCACCTGTGAGGGATTGAAACAAAAAATAAAAGTGTGACAAAAATGGTGGAGCAAAAAAGTTTGAATCGCACCTGTGAGGGATTGAAACATAGGAAACAGGTTTTTCGTTGTTAGAAATGGAATATGTTTGAATCGCACCTGTGAGGGATTGAAACTAGTTTTAGGGTCACGTCCACTGGAATGGCACCCTGGGTTTGAATCGCACCTGTGAGGGATTGAAACGAATGGCACCCTGCCATTCCGTAAAAACATATCTGCGTTTGAATCGCACCTGTGAGGGATTGAAACCAAAAATCGGGTTATATGGGGCCTGATTTAGCCCCTGTGTTTGAATCGCACCTGTGAGGGATTGAAACTCGCTTTTAGTTATTCAAAATCTTTTTCGCTTAATTTGTTTGAATTGCACCTGTCCCGAAGGGATCCCTTAGGAATGAGGGATTGAAACATATTGGGAGGGCGATGCTACCACCGAACCAAAAGGCTGATGGCTTTTGAGAGAAAAGCGACAAAAATTTAAGCGAAGGGAGGGGACGAGCGATGAGAAAGGCGTTGCTCATCTCATCAATTTCAGTTTTGGCATTTTCACTGGTGCATGTGTCTTCGTTGGCTCAAAAAGGTGAGCGTAATGCAGTAAGTTACCTTTCAAAAGTCATGGACAAATTCCACACCTCCTTTGATGTTTACACTGACCTCAATGCTGCAGGTAATCATTTTTTGGTGAGGGCGAAAATGGGTGCGCCTGGAGAGGAAAATGCAATTCCACCTATGGATGAGGCTTCCACTGAAAATCCTCGTTCAGGTGCTACATGCATCAAGGCTACCTACAAGCCAGGCTTTGTTGGCTGGGGCGGATGGTATTTCAT
>JANXBN010000016.1 GCA_025060635.1 Candidatus Kryptonium sp.
CTTATCATATAATTGTTTGTATCGCTCGTGTGAGGCTTTGTAACAAAAACGTTTTTCTCAAAAATATTGAAGATTTAAAAGATGGTTTGAATCGCACCTGTGAGGGATTGAAACGCGATGTGGTAGAAATGTTTTCGTATAAAGGCGGAAAGTTTGAATCGCACCTGTGAGGGATTGAAACAGTAATACGTGTCGTCCATTCTGAACGACCAGCTTTGTTTGAATCGCACCTGTGAGGGATTGAAACATGAAAACAATTTGCATCTCTATTCCCTTTTTTGTTTGTTTGAATCGCACCTGTGAGGGATTGAAACTAAGGATGGTCTGGTGGATATTGAACACCTAACCTACGTTTGAATCGCACCTGTGAGGGATTGAAACTTTGGCAATCCGCAATAATACGTCATTACAAGCAATGTTTGAATCGCACCTGTGAGGGATTGAAACACGGCAACTCATTCTTTTGTTTTTTTAATTCATTTAGGTTTGAATCGCACCTGTGAGGGATTGAAACATTACCTTTCCCCCAACAGCGAAGCTGATTCGGGGGAAGTTTGAATCGCACCTGTGAGGGATTGAAACTGGTTAAAGTGAAAACAAAAACAAAATAATGGAGGAGTTTGAATCGCACCTGTGAGGGATTGAAACTATGAAAAACCATTGAAATATGTATACGAAATTACCGTTTGAATCGCACCTGTGAGGGATTGAAACACTGGAATGGCACCCTGCCATTCCAGAAATATATACGTGTTTGAATCGCACCTGTGAGGGATTGAAACTAGCATTCTCAATAGCATTATCAAATTCAATGTGCCTTGTTTGAATCGCACCTGTGAGGGATTGAAACTAATAACCGCTCGTCTCAACAAAATCACCATTGTTTGAATCGCACCTGTGAGGGATTGAAACTAGAAAAAATAGTTATCTTCTAATTTACTTCCCTTCGGTTTGAATCGCACCTGTGAGGGATTGAAACTTTATTTGCTTTTATTTTTTTTGTCCATTTTAACCTTGGTTTGAATCGCACCTGTGAGGGATTGAAACGCGGCCGTATCCATTTTTTATTAACATTAAACATAGGTTTGAATCGCACCTGTGAGGGATTGAAACATGCAAATACCATCCCACCACGAGCCAAAAAATCCAAGGTTTGAATCGCACCTGTGAGGGATTGAAACATTGTTTGCAAATGGACAAAAAAAATAAAAGCAAATAAGGTTTGAATCGCACCTGTGAGGGATTGAAACAAATGATGGGGCAAAAAAATAGGGCAAGTGCGGTAAAGTTTGAATCGCACCTGTGAGGGATTGAAACTTGCAAAAACTTAATCATCGCTTTGCTTGGTATGAAGGGTTTGAATCGCACCTGTGAGGGATTGAAACCTGTTGTGTTTAATGTAAACTGTCAAGAAATTGAATTAGGTTTGAATCGCACCTGTGAGGGATTGAAACTCGCTTATGATATTCAAATACATAGCTTCTTCTTTTTTGTTTGAATCGCACCTGTGAGGGATTGAAACTAGGCTTACCATTTCTTCTTTTTTATCTTCATTTCTGTTTGAATCGCACCTGTGAGGGATTGAAACGAAGTTAAAAAAATGCTACTTCAAGGGGGCAAGTACGTTTGAATCGCACCTGTGAGGGATTGAAACCTATTTACAACTTTCAATGCAAACACCATCCCACCAGTTTGAATCGCACCTGTGAGGGATTGAAACTAAATAAATTTTAAAAACCCTTCAATTGGTTTAATGAGTTTGAATCGCACCTGTGAGGGATTGAAACAATAACGTCTAGGGGGATATTTCCTATCCACTCTAAGTTTGAATCGCACCTGTGAGGGATTGAAACAAATTATCTAAAATTGTAAGATATATTCCATTTCTTAGTTTGAATCGCACCTATGAGGGATTGAAACTGGGATTGTAGATTGCTTTTATCTTTTCATCAAATATGTTTGAATCGCACCTGTGAGGGATTGAAACTTGAACAATACCAATGTTTCATCAAAATGTTCCCAAGTTTGAATCGCACCTGTGAGGGATTGAAACTATTAAAAGACAATAAATTGACAACGATGAAAATCTTGTTTGAATCGCACCTGTGAGGGATTGAAACTTTTTTTGCTTTCAATCCATAGTAGCAATTGGTTATCTGTTTGAATCGCACCTGTGAGGGATTGAAACAATCTCCCTGCTCGGCTATTTTCTCTAGCCGAGCATTGTTTGAATCGCACCTGTGAGGGATTGAAACTTCAATCTTTCAGCAACAGCTTGTTCTTTCAATTCAAGTTTGAATCGCACCTGTGAGGGATTGAAACTAGAAATTAACACTTTCAATAATGTTTTTCAGTTCTTGTTTGAATCGCACCTGTGAGGGATTGAAACCGTATATTCCGTTTTTAATTACGTAAAACTTACCCACGTTTGAATCGCACCTGTGAGGGATTGAAACTTAATCACCCTGCCTTCCTCAAGCCTAACTACCTTGGTTTGAATCGCACCTGTGAGGGATTGAAACTAGTAATAGTTGGTAACAAGTTTGAAGTTAAAAAAATGTTGGTTTGAATCGCACCTGTGAGGGATTGAAACTTCTTCAAAATGAAAAAGCGTCCCATTGGTGGTTCAAGTTTGAATCGCACCTGTGAGGGATTGAAACTAGAAATAATATTCGTCTTTTTCTATTGCGTATTTCCGTTTGAATCGCACCTGTGAGGGATTGAAACCTTGCACTACCACGCTCACATTTTCTGCCAGTTATTGTTTGAATCGCACCTGTGAGGGATTGAAACTAAACAAATCTCAAATTTTTTTCAACAGGTTTAATGAGTTTGAATCGCACCTGTGAGGGATTGAAACTTAAGTTTGGTCAACACCTCCACTGGAATGGCACCGTTTGAATCGCACCTGTGAGGGATTGAAACTGCCAAAGTCCAGTCAAAACCAAAACAATCCACAAAGGTTTGAATCGCACCTGTGAGGGATTGAAACTTGAATACAATTCTTCAGAAACTAAATTTTTGATGTCGTTTGAATCGCACCTGTGAGGGATTGAAACAGGGTATGAATAAAATATTAATAGCACATCTGGAGGCGTTTGAATCGCACCTGTGAGGGATTGAAACTTTTCATTGTTTGCAATCTTGACAAAATCATTTGAGTTTGAATCGCACCTGTGAGGGATTGAAACTTACCCAAATGCTTGTTATACAATAAAACTTCATTACGTTTGAATCGCACCTGTGAGGGATTGAAACTAACTACCATTAAATACAATTGCTGCGTATATTCCGTGTTTGAATCGCACCTGTGAGGGATTGAAACTGATAATACATTTCACCTCACCCTGTAATTTAAATTTGTTTGAATCGCACCTGTGAGGGATTGAAACTATACGAATTTTAAAAATTTCTGAAATGGTTTGAGAAGTTTGAATCGCACCTGTGAGGGATTGAAACTCATACATAAATTTCAAGAATTTTTCAACCGGTCTAAGGTTTGAATCGCACCTGTGAGGGATTGAAACTATCAGCTGGTATGTACTTTCTGACCTCGTACACCCTTAGTTTGAATCGCACCTGTGAGGGATTGAAACTGAAAAATTGGATGCTTATTTAGAAACATTGAAAGAATGTTTGAATCGCACCTGTGAGGGATTGAAACTACTATGACGTATAACATTTATAGTATTGAAAATTAGTTTGAATCGCACCTGTGAGGGATTGAAACTAGTATTATGTGACCGAGGAAAAAGTATTCATTTTTCTGTTTGAATCGCACCTGTGAGGGATTGAAACCATTTCTCAAAACGTGCATTTTCAATGGCTTGATCAGTTTGAATCGCACCTGTGAGGGATTGAAACTTTAATATGACGTGATCAAAAAATGGGTATTCATTTGTTTGAATCGCACCTGTGAGGGATTGAAACAAATCAAACCCCTTCCTCTGCCGAGGTGGCAACACCTGTTTGAAT
>JANXBN010000017.1:0-1655 GCA_025060635.1 Candidatus Kryptonium sp.
CGATTCAAACGAATAAACTTTTTAATGAGTATGGGGAAACGATTGAGGTTTCAATCCCTCACAGGTGCGATTCAAACAAATACTGTCAAATGATTTTGTCAAGATTGCAAACAAGTTTCAATCCCTCACAGGTGCGATTCAAACAATCATATTAGTTTACAACCCCAAGAAAAAAATGTTGTTTCAATCCCTCACAGGTGCGATTCAAACCTAGAAAAGTGGATAAGTGGGGAATTGAAATTCCGAGTTTCAATCCCTCACAGGTGCGATTCAAACTTTTAGTGTTAAAACTAACTACATCACTCAAAACAGTTTCAATCCCTCACAGGTGCGATTCAAACTAATGTACAAAATAAAAAAAGAAGAAGTAAAAAACATGTTTCAATCCCTCACAGGTGCGATTCAAACCTTAAAAAACGGAATATATGCAGCAATTGTAATTAGGTTTCAATCCCTCACAGGTGCGATTCAAACCTTTCTGGAATGGCAGGGTGCCATTCCAAGTGACGTGCGTTTCAATCCCTCACAGGTGCGATTCAAACCTGGAATGGTATGGCACCATTCCAGGGGATGTGTTAATTAGTTTCAATCCCTCACAGGTGCGATTCAAACAGTTAGGCGACCAGTTAGGTGCTGTTTATTTTCCAAAGTTTCAATCCCTCACAGGTGCGATTCAAACGAAAGATAACTACTTTTACGCTGTTGTTGTAAATTCGTTTCAATCCCTCACAGGTGCGATTCAAACACAATTCCCCGTATTGCCCGATGTTTGAGGCAAGAAGGTTTCAATCCCTCACAGGTGCGATTCAAACTCAGGTTACCCCCAAAAGGGTGTTTGAACAACAAAAGTTTCAATCCCTCACAGGTGCGATTCAAACAAGTTGAAGAACCCGATGTGTTGCTAATGTATTACCCGTTTCAATCCCTCACAGGTGCGATTCAAACTGGTAAAACATAGCAAAGCACAGCACAGCACAGCAAGTTTCAATCCCTCACAGGTGCGATTCAAACGGGGCTTGAATAACGCCCCCTACCATCCAATTTTTGGTTTCAATCCCTCACAGGTGCGATTCAAACTCCTCGGATTACTTTCAACGTAAACTGGACATTGATGTTTCAATCCCTCACAGGTGCGATTCAAACCAATACAACCGAAATATCTCGTCCTTGCTGAACTGGGTTTCAATCCCTCACAGGTGCGATTCAAACCAAACACCTGATATTTTGTTTTTATATTATCCCTATAGTTTCAATCCCTCATAGGTGCGATTCAAACTATTTTTATGGTATTGTGATAAGTAACGATAAGGTGTTTCAATCCCTCACAGGTGCGATTCAAACAGAAACGGAATATATGTTGCGATAGTTGGTGACTTGTTTCAATCCCTCACAGGTGCGATTCAAACTTGCTTGAATCAAGCAATAATTATATGGTATTTCAATGTTTCAATCCCTCACAGGTGCGATTCAAACAAATTGGTTTATGAAACTGAATACTTGCCTGTGTTTTAGTTTCAATCCCTCACAGGTGCGATTCAAACAGAAATAATAAACATTATTAAAACTGCTAATTTCTAGTTTCAATCCCTCACAGGTGCGATTCAAACAAGTCATAAAAATAATAAATCTATCAAAAACAAAATAGTTTCAATCCC
>JANXBN010000017.1:1753-3814 GCA_025060635.1 Candidatus Kryptonium sp.
TGCGATTCAAACTGAATCAAGCAATAATTATATTGTTTTCAAACTGAAGTTTCAATCCCTCACAGGTGCGATTCAAACTTTTATCCGCACTCAAAAATTATTTTCAATCTAGATGTTTCAATCCCTCACAGGTGCGATTCAAACAAGAGGAGAAAATTTGAAAATCCGATAGGAAAATTTTAGTTTCAATCCCTCACAGGTGCGATTCAAACTGGTGAGGAAAGGGGATTGAAAGGTGCTCGTGCATTGTTGTTTCAATCCCTCACAGGTGCGATTCAAACTAGAAATAAGTTATTCATTAACAGTATGAAACAGCTGTTTCAATCCCTCACAGGTGCGATTCAAACACCAATAAAATCAAAACAATAAAAATAACAAAACAAGTTTCAATCCCTCACAGGTGCGATTCAAACAATGTAAAATGAAGTTGTTTTTTAACGATACTATTGGTTTCAATCCCTCACAGGTGCGATTCAAACGAAAAACGGGATTTATTTGATAATTAATAGTAGATAGTTTCAATCCCTCACAGGTGCGATTCAAACATAAAGAAGAAGTGCGGGTGAACAACCTAAAGGAAAGTTTCAATCCCTCACAGGTGCGATTCAAACTGGAATATATTTAATTGTTGACGATAAGTATGAAATTGTTTCAATCCCTTACAGGTGCGATTCAAACATTAATTGGGTAAAAATTGAGTTAAAAGGAAGCAAAAGTTTCAATCCCTCACAGGTGCGATTCAAACTATTTCAGACCCCAAAATTAAAGCAATTTATAACGTGTTTCAATCCCTCACAGGTGCGATTCAAACAAAATATTTAAGAACATTTGTTATTAGCATTGGATTTAGTTTCAATCCCTCACAGGTGCGATTCAAACAAATTTGAGTATCAGGTTGAGCCCCCCGATATTTTGTGTTTCAATCCCTCACAGGTGCGATTCAAACATATTCAGCGCTGTCTAATTTGTTTAATGTTTTTATGTTTCAATCCCTCACAGGTGCGATTCAAACACAAAAACGCAAGTTTTTTACAGCGGGTTTTTCTTCGTTTCAATCCCTCACAGGTGCGATTCAAACAATAAAAAAAGCAAAAAAAATAAAAGATTAGGCAGGGTTTCAATCCCTCACAGGTGCGATTCAAACAAATTTATCGTCAATTACCTCGCCAAGATAAATAACTTGTTTCAATCCCTCACAGGTGCGATTCAAACTGTTTATAATCCAAAACGAAAAACCTTTGAGCCTAAAGTTTCAATCCCTCACAGGTGCGATTCAAACGTGTTTGTTGTTGCTCAGGACTGGACAAGGTTATTTAGTTTCAATCCCTCACAGGTGCGATTCAAACTTTGGATGCAAAATTATTATTGTTGTTGCTCAAAACGTTTCAATCCCTCACAGGTGCGATTCAAACAAAAAGCTGTTGGTGCAAGGAGGTAAGCATATTTTCCGTTTCAATCCCTCACAGGTGCGATTCAAACTGGCTATTTTTTCATCAGCAATGATGTTAAGATACATCGTTTCAATCCCTCACAGGTGCGATTCAAACAGGTTATCACTATGTATCTAAACATAGTAGATGCGGAAGTTTCAATCCCTCACAGGTGCGATTCAAACTGGAATGGCAAGGAGCCATTCCAGGAGATGTAAGCCTGTTTCAATCCCTCACAGGTGCGATTCAAACTAAATTGCAAGGTGATTGAGTTAAAGGGTTACAAACGTTTCAATCCCTCACAGGTGCGATTCAAACTGGTTATGAGATAAAAAAGCTAGTCGTCCAAAATGGAGTTTCAATCCCTCACAGGTGCGATTCAAACTGACATTCATTTGTTTCTCGTTAAAGGAAGTAAAGTTAGTTTCAATCCCTCACAGGTGCGATTCAAACTTGATGATAGAGTGTTTTCTTGTGGATTTATACCGCGTTTCAATCCCTCACAGGTGCGATTCAAACTAGCAATCGTCTTAACATCCTCAATATCATTAACCAGTTTCAATCCCTCACAGGTGCGATTCAAACTGTATTTAATGAAATAAAATCAATAGTTGTAAAGCAGTTTCAATCC
>JANXBN010000018.1 GCA_025060635.1 Candidatus Kryptonium sp.
CTTTTTACAACAGTTTGAATCGCACCTGTGAGGGATTGAAACGAAATTTTGACTGTGGATTCTTCTCTTTTTTCGCTCAGTTTGAATCGCACCTGTGAGGGATTGAAACATTGGTTTCACAAATTTTCCTTGCTTAAGCGAGAACATGTTTGAATCGCACCTGTGAGGGATTGAAACTTTTTAATAACTTTCAAGTGGCCATAACCAGTGCGCAAGTTTGAATCGCACCTGTGAGGGATTGAAACCGCGCTAATTTCGGAATATCACCATAGCTTTTGAGAGTTTGAATCGCACCTGTGAGGGATTGAAACATATATCACTCGGAGTGGCACCTTGCCACTCCAAATAGTTTGAATCGCACCTGTGAGGGATTGAAACCGATGCACCACTAAGGCATAAAAATACCCATCTTTAAGTTTGAATCGCACCTGTGAGGGATTGAAACGCAACTGGCCAAATAACATAACCCCTTTCACTCAAAAAGTTTGAATCGCACCTGTGAGGGATTGAAACTTGATTTCGTAAACAAATTTTAGGGGTCTTTCTTTTGTTTGAATCGCACCTGTGAGGGATTGAAACAACATATACATTTTGTAATTCCAAAAATCGGCTCTTGTTTGAATCGCACCTGTGAGGGATTGAAACTTAAGGTTTGTTTACAAAGTTGAGGAACCTGACGTGTGTTTGAATCGCACCTGTGAGGGATTGAAACCCTTTTTTGTTTTTATTGGTATAGTTTTAATGGTTTGTTTGAATCGCACCTGTGAGGGATTGAAACGAAATTTTCTCAATTAAAATAGGAAATTTTGTTAAAGTTTGAATCGCACCTGTGAGGGATTGAAACGATAAGATTGAAGTTCTTGACGGAGGACCATGTTTGTTTGAATCGCACCTGTGAGGGATTGAAACCCCGGAATGGCACCCTGCCATTCCAGAAATATATGCTTGTTTGAATCGCACCTGTGAGGGATTGAAACCCACTTGTTTCAAAGAATTGATAAACAACTTGTTTTTGTTTGAATCGCACCTGTGAGGGATTGAAACATAGGCCGTTATTATGTTTTGAAGAACGGAATTTATATGTTTGAATCGCACCTGTGAGGGATTGAAACAATTTACATTAAAAACTATGGTTTTATGCGGATAATAGTTTGAATCGCACCTGTGAGGGATTGAAACAAAGTTGTGAAAAGTATAAAATTAAAGCAATAAAAAGTTTGAATCGCACCTGTGAGGGATTGAAACAGGAACCGAATTGGGGGATGATTATTTTTATTCTGTGTTTGAATCGCACCTGTGAGGGATTGAAACTCCGTTTTGAACAAGTAGCTTTTTTATTTCATAATCAGTTTGAATCGCACCTGTGAGGGATTGAAACAAACGAAAAATTGTCCTATTTTTGATTCGAACTCTTTGTTTGAATCGCACCTGTGAGGGATTGAAACACAAGATTGCAATCAAAATTTTTTTCATAATCATTAGTTTGAATCGCACCTGTGAGGGATTGAAACATTTTTAACTACAAAGAATTTCCCCAGCGGGGTTTCAGTTTGAATCGCACCTGTGAGGGATTGAAACATTTTGTAAACGAACCTTAAAAACTTTTCAATTGGTTGTTTGAATCGCACCTGTGAGGGATTGAAACGAACTAGTAATTTCTTGATTTCGTAATTACGATTAACGTTTGAATCGCACCTGTGAGGGATTGAAACCTGCAAATAAATTATTCTCCAACTTTATCAATTGTATGGTTTGAATCGCACCTGTGAGGGATTGAAACTGGGTAGACTTCCTACCCAGTCTAATATAACGTAGTTTGAATCGCACCTGTGAGGGATTGAAACCTTTGTAATTTACACTAAAAATAATTTTACGATGTGGTTTGAATCGCACCTGTGAGGGATTGAAACGATAGCTTATTAGCTGCGTTTATGTTTGCAATGTAAGGTTTGAATCGCACCTGTGAGGGATTGAAACAATTTAACTAGGATTTCTCCTGGAATGGCACCCTGTTTGAATCGCACCTGTGAGGGATTGAAACTAAGTATCACAATATAAATTCCGTTCTTCAAAACATGTTTGAATCGCACCTGTGAGGGATTGAAACTAGGTATTGTATCGCAAGATCAAGATATTTTGCGGTGTTTGAATCGCACCTGTGAGGGATTGAAACCCTGGAATGGTTCCCATCCACTCCAGGAGCACATACCGTTTGAATCGCACCTGTGAGGGATTGAAACATAAAAGAACTATCAAAATTTTTTTCATAGAAATTAGTTTGAATCGCACCTGTGAGGGATTGAAACATTTTTCATTTGGCAATCCGCAATAATATGGCATTGTTTGAATCGCACCTGTGAGGGATTGAAACTCCATTCTGTACAACCAATTTTTTTATTTCGTAATTAGTTTGAATCGCACCTGTGAGGGATTGAAACATTCTATCTTTTCCTATAGCAAGTGCATAAAAAAAGGTTTGAATCGCACCTGTGAGGGATTGAAACTATATTTTTGTTTTAACATTTTCAACGCTTGTTCTAGTTTGAATCGCACCTGTGAGGGATTGAAACTCCATTTTGAACCACCAGTTTTTTGATTTCAAAATCAGTTTGAATCGCACCTGTGAGGGATTGAAACGGTGATTGAAATGGAAGGAGTCAAATTAGAAGATAACGTTTGAATCGCACCTGTGAGGGATTGAAACTCAATCAACTCATATACCCTACCAACCCCCAACTCCCTGTTTGAATCGCACCTGTGAGGGATTGAAACTGACAAAATCATTTGACAATATTTTTCAATAAACATTGTTTGAATCGCACCTGTGAGGGATTGAAACCAAATTGGGCACTTTTTTGTTCTGAAAAACGGCATATGTTTGAATCGCACCTGTGAGGGATTGAAACTAATTCAACCCCCTCTAATTCGACCATTTTCCAATTCGTTTGAATCGCACCTGTGAGGGATTGAAACTTTTACGACCCAATATCAATCCCAACAAAAAAGACAAGTTTGAATCGCACCTGTGAGGGATTGAAACATTATTTGAAAGCCTATGTTAAAAACAATAGTTCTAGTTTGAATCGCACCTGTGAGGGATTGAAACATTAATTGCCAATCTACGGTGAAAGTAATCCGAGGAGTTTGAATCGCACCTGTGAGGGATTGAAACTGTATTTTGCAATCTGTGCAAGCGTCATATTGCCCCGTTTGAATCGCACCTGTGAGGGATTGAAACTCAGAATGGAAAGCACGTATTTTTAGAGTGGATAGGAGTTTGAATCGCACCTGTGAGGGATTGAAACAAGTTTTTAACTACGTATAGGTTATCTTCCAATTTTAGTTTGAATCGCACCTGTGAGGGATTGAAACTTTTGTTTTTAATTTTTTAACTTTATCGTTTTTACACGTTTGAATCGCACCTGTGAGGGATTGAAACTTTGGTGCATATTCATAATCATAGTGCACATACAATGGTTTGAATCGCACCTGTGAGGGATTGAAACTTTATTTTCAGTATAACATCCGCGGGCGGATTTCCCGCCCGTTTGAATCGCACCTGTGAGGGATTGAAACTTGGACTCCAAATTTTGTTTCAATTCATTTAGCTTGGTTTGAATCGCACCTGTGAGGGATTGAAACATTCATTTAGCTTGAGCAATATATCACTCGGAGTGGGTTTGAATCGCACCTGTGAGGGATTGAAACTCAAACACAAGCAATTCAACAAGATTGCA
>JANXBN010000019.1 GCA_025060635.1 Candidatus Kryptonium sp.
CCTGTGAGGGATTGAAACTAACATAAAAATAACCGTTTCCTAGTTTAGTGCCTTGTTTGAATCGCACCTGTGAGGGATTGAAACCCTTTTTGTTTTTAACTTTTTAATTTTATTGTTTTTAGTTTGAATCGCACCTGTGAGGGATTGAAACTTAAAGAACAGTTTCATTTTGTTCCTCCATTTTGTTTGTTTGAATCGCACCTGTGAGGGATTGAAACAAAAAGGTAATTTGATGAAATGGATAAAATATCAACGTTTGAATCGCACCTGTGAGGGATTGAAACAATCACTACATCCCCCGGAATGGCACCTTGCCATTCCGTTTGAATCGCACCTGTGAGGGATTGAAACGTACCTTTTAGTTCAACTGTTCGCCAATTTACGTTAAAGTTTGAATCGCACCTGTGAGGGATTGAAACTTAAACACAGTTTGCCATCCAAAACCTCAATCTTATGTTTGAATCGCACCTGTGAGGGATTGAAACATGGTTTTCAAATACCCATGTCCATGCCTAAGCAGCGTTTGAATCGCACCTGTGAGGGATTGAAACATTTTCATCGCCAATTGTTTTTTGTTTGTTTGAATCGCACCTGTGAGGGATTGAAACTCTGTCCCACAAGGCTTGGCAAATTGTCAAATACTTCGTTTGAATCGCACCTGTGAGGGATTGAAACGGAAAACATATTTTCCATTCTGAACCAGCATTTTCTGTTTGAATCGCACCTGTGAGGGATTGAAACGGGGTGTCATTGAAGTATAATTTCATTGGTTTTCCTCTTGTTTGAATCGCACCTGTGAGGGATTGAAACATCTTTACTAGTTTTATTTTTTTATTCACGGTAACTCGTTTGAATCGCACCTGTGAGGGATTGAAACTCTAATTCAACCATTTTCCAATTCACATCAAAAACAAGTTTGAATCGCACCTGTGAGGGATTGAAACATTTTTTTCTATAGCAACTGCGTAAAAATAGTAGTTGTTTGAATCGCACCTGTGAGGGATTGAAACCTGCTATGTATATTCCGTTTCGTAACACGAAAAGTTTGTTTGAATCGCACCTGTGAGGGATTGAAACTCGCTAACAATATTAAGATACATCTGACTTTTCCTTTTGTTTGAATCGCACCTGTGAGGGATTGAAACTAAGGATAATACAGCAACAACATATCTGGGGAGTTAGGTTTGAATCGCACCTGTGAGGGATTGAAACATCTACTATGTTTAGATACATATTTTACCCCTCCTCTTGTTTGAATCGCACCTGTGAGGGATTGAAACTTGCACAAGCATTTTTTTGACTTCGTAACTGCCATTAGTTTGAATCGCACCTGTGAGGGATTGAAACACCATTTGCCAGTTCACAGTAAAAGTAATTTGAGGGTGTTTGAATCGCACCTGTGAGGGATTGAAACAAAATTTTTGTGTTTCTAAATTTCTTACTATATATAAGTTTGAATCGCACCTGTGAGGGATTGAAACTTTAGTTCAGTTCCCTCCAACTCAATTACTTCACGAGTTTGAATCGCACCTGTGAGGGATTGAAACTTGTCAACAATATTTAAATACATTGGTTTTTCCCTTTTGTTTGAATCGCACCTGTGAGGGATTGAAACTAAACTATAGATATTCTTTCATCGCTAATAATATTCGTTTGAATCGCACCTGTGAGGGATTGAAACTCAAGGTTGATTAGTTTATCTTTGATTTTTTTATATCGTTTGAATCGCACCTGTGAGGGATTGAAACCTGCTACATCTCAAGCATTTTACAATTGCATATTCACGTTTGAATCGCACCTGTGAGGGATTGAAACAAAATTTTAAATATTTTTGCAATACTTTTAGTTTGAATCGCACCTGTGAGGGATTGAAACCATTGAGATTAAATTTTAATTTTTCTTTTAATATAAGGTTTGAATCGCACCTGTGAGGGATTGAAACACAAAAACAAAAAAAAGGTAAAAATTATGCCGTATACGTTTGAATCGCACCTGTGAGGGATTGAAACTTGATAGGAAAGGCCAAACCACTTTTACTAACAAAAAGTTTGAATCGCACCTGTGAGGGATTGAAACGTGTTTTGGGATAAAATTGGTGGTGGAAGAGTGTATAGTTTGAATCGCACCTGTGAGGGATTGAAACTGCCATTCCAGGTAGGCGTATTTCCCATTTTGTACTAGTTTGAATCGCACCTGTGAGGGATTGAAACAGTTTCAAAGCTACATCTCCTGGAATGGCGCCTTGGTTTGAATCGCACCTGTGAGGGATTGAAACGAAGATAAAATTGAAGTTCTGGATAGTGAGTTATGCTGTTTGAATCGCACCTGTGAGGGATTGAAACCCTGTTTTATATGAAAACATTTCTACCACATCATGGTTTGAATCGCACCTGTGAGGGATTGAAACATTACTTTTCCACCAACAACGAAGCTGATTCGGGGAGTTTGAATCGCACCTGTGAGGGATTGAAACACTTGCTTGTTTTTTACAAAACAAGTAAGTTGATAAGTTTGAATCGCACCTGTGAGGGATTGAAACGACGATAAAATTGAAATACTTGACGGTGAGTTGTGTTGTTTGAATCGCACCTGTGAGGGATTGAAACGGTGCCTTTTAGTTCAACCGTTCGCCAATTTACGTTAGTTTGAATCGCACCTGTGAGGGATTGAAACTTACCAAATTACCTTTGTATTTTGCAATCTGTGCAAGTTTGAATCGCACCTGTGAGGGATTGAAACTTTATTTTTAAAACAACATCTGTGGGCAGATTTCCTAGTTTGAATCGCACCTGTGAGGGATTGAAACCCGTTCTGCACCAACATCTTTTTTATTTCAAGCCCATGTTTGAATCGCACCTGTGAGGGATTGAAACAATCTCCCCTTTTTGGGGTTATAAATAGCCAGTATTTGTTTGAATCGCATCTGTGAGGGATTGAAACGAAGAATGTGTTTTCCATTTTGTACTAGCATTTTTTTGTTTGAATCGCACCTGTGAGGGATTGAAACTAAACAAATCTCAAATTTTTTGAGAAGGGTTTAATGAGTTTGAATCGCACCTGTGAGGGATTGAAACATGGACACTTGATATTAAAAGACGATAGCTTTACCGAGTTTGAATCGCACCTGTGAGGGATTGAAACGGTGATTGAAATAAAAGGCACTAAACTAAGAGACGGTTTGAATCGCACCTGTGAGGGATTGAAACACTTGTTTCCAATTTGTTGTAAAAGTGAGTTGATGAGTTTGAATCGCACCTGTGAGGGATTGAAACAACGACTGTGCTCAGTTGCATCCAAAACTTTAATTTCAGTTTGAATCGCACCTGTGAGGGATTGAAACTTTTGCTTCCTTTTAACTCAATTTTTACCCAATTTGTGTTTGAATCGCACCTGTGAGGGATTGAAACATGGCAATAGCGTAAAAATACCCATTTTTTATCTCGGTTTGAATCGCACCTGTGAGGGATTGAAACTTTAGATTACTCACAATTTCTTCTCTGTCCTCCTTTGTTTGAATCGCACCTGTGAGGGATTGAAACCTTTTTGCTTTGCTGTGCTTTGCTAAACTTCAACTCATGTTTGAATCGCACCTGTGAGGGATTGAAACCTGTTAATGGGTTGTTAATTGCAGTGTTTAAGTGAGTTTGAATCGC
>JANXBN010000020.1 GCA_025060635.1 Candidatus Kryptonium sp.
AAACATTATGTTTCAATCCCTCACAGGTGCGATTCAAACCTTGTGCAGAATGGTAAGCACGTCTTTCTGGAGTGGCAGTTTCAATCCCTCACAGGTGCGATTCAAACTAGGAATAAGTTATTTATTAATAGTTTGAGGCAGATGTTTCAATCCCTCACAGGTGCGATTCAAACGTTCTTTTAAAAATAAACGAATTAAAGAAAGATAAAAAGTTTCAATCCCTCACAGGTGCGATTCAAACTGAAACCAATTGAAGGGTTTTTAAAATTTATTTACAAGTTTCAATCCCTCACAGGTGCGATTCAAACTAAACATAGTTCACCATCCAAAACCTCAATCTTATCCGTTTCAATCCCTCACAGGTGCGATTCAAACAACTTTCAAGTGGCCATAACCGTTCCTAAGCAACATCGTTTCAATCCCTCACAGGTGCGATTCAAACTTACCTTCAGATTCAAGAATAGATTGATTACTTTGGCGTTTCAATCCCTCACAGGTGCGATTCAAACATACAAAGGAGTTTATAATTTTTGATAGCGAGTTATAGTTTCAATCCCTCACAGGTGCGATTCAAACATTTATTTGTTAAGAAATAGGGAAACAGGGAAATTCGTTTCAATCCCTCACAGGTGCGATTCAAACAGTATTGGGTTCAAAAACAAGTTGTTTATCAATTCTTGTTTCAATCCCTCACAGGTGCGATTCAAACATAAGATTAGTGAAACTAGATGGCAGTTTATAGTTTCAATCCCTCACAGGTGCGATTCAAACATGTTTATAATAAAAGAGAAATTAACATTCAATCTCAAGTTTCAATCCCTCACAGGTGCGATTCAAACAAGTCCAATGAGTAAAAAGATAAAATTAGTAAAAATGTGTTTCAATCCCTCACAGGTGCGATTCAAACACAAAGAGATTTTCTTAAACCATTACAGAAATTTTTAGTTTCAATCCCTCACAGGTGCGATTCAAACTTACTACGTTCTGAGAAACGGAATATATCTAGTTATGTTTCAATCCCTCACAGGTGCGATTCAAACACTGACAAGTTAGAAATTAAGAAGATGTTAGTTCAAGTTTCAATCCCTCACAGGTGCGATTCAAACTAAATACGTCTACCTGGAATGGTTGGGAACTGTTCCAGTTTCAATCCCTCACAGGTGCGATTCAAACCAATGCAAATCAAACGCTTCATTTACAATCTTCTTCGTTTCAATCCCTCACAGGTGCGATTCAAACTGTAACTTTCAATGGTGTAAAGAAAATATGGCATAGTGGTTTCAATCCCTCACAGGTGCGATTCAAACGCTCTTTCACAATTAACATTATGTAATTTATACAAGTTTCAATCCCTCACAGGTGCGATTCAAACTTGGTTGTTGCTCAGGACTGGACAAGGTTATTTAGTTTCAATCCCTCACAGGTGCGATTCAAACGCAAAAAATTTGATGATTGATATAGAAAGTGAAAATGTGTTTCAATCCCTCACAGGTGCGATTCAAACAAGGGATAGAGGAGTATTTGAAAAAAATAAACGGCAGTTTCAATCCCTCACAGGTGCGATTCAAACTGGCTCTTTCACAGTTAACATTATGTAATTTATACAAGTTTCAATCCCTCACAGGTGCGATTCAAACAACAAAAAGGAGGCACCAAATGAAGTTGTATTTTGCGTTTCAATCCCTCACAGGTGCGATTCAAACTCAGCTTCGCTGTTGGGGGAAAAATAGTTAAAATGGTTTCAATCCCTCACAGGTGCGATTCAAACACGGTAAGTTGTGCCTGATGTTGCTCAGGAACGGTTAGTTTCAATCCCTCACAGGTGCGATTCAAACATTCTTAACAACGAAAAACCCACTTATTTTAGATTCGTTTCAATCCCTCACAGGTGCGATTCAAACTCGGACGAAAAAGTAATTATGATTTACGACCCTAAAGTTTCAATCCCTCACAGGTGCGATTCAAACCTCTTTCAAAGGGTTTAACAAAGTTTCCCGCTTTAACCGGTTTCAATCCCTCACAGGTGCGATTCAAACGCAGAAAGAGTTTCTCAAAGAGATTGAGAAACCCCGTTTCAATCCCTCACAGGTGCGATTCAAACAAATGCACGGGCACCCTTCAATCCCCTTTCCTCACCAGTTTCAATCCCTCACAGGTGCGATTCAAACGCTAAAATAAAGCTAAAAAATTAAAAATTAAAAAGGGGTTTCAATCCCTCACAGGTGCGATTCAAACAAACAAGCTGACGATGTGATGGTTGAATTAAGACAAGTTTCAATCCCTCACAGGTGCGATTCAAACCTGGAAGGAACTGAACTAAAAGACGGTTACTTTTACGCGTTTCAATCCCTCACAGGTGCGATTCAAACTATATATCTGGTGGTGGTTAAAAATAACAATAACTAGTTTCAATCCCTCACAGGTGCGATTCAAACAAGAAGAAGTGATAGTGAGTTTAAAGGATAAAGATTTGTTTCAATCCCTCACAGGTGCGATTCAAACTAGGAACGGTTATGGCCACTTGAAAGTTATTAAAAAGTTTCAATCCCTCACAGGTGCGATTCAAACAATTATTAGAGGAGCTAATGATTTTGAAATTAAAAAGCGTTTCAATCCCTCACAGGTGCGATTCAAACAGACTTTGAAAATCCAATTGGCAAATTTTATGTGCTTGTTTCAATCCCTCACAGGTGCGATTCAAACAATGACAATAGTTATGAGGTGAAAAAATTGGTCGTCCGTTTCAATCCCTCACAGGTGCGATTCAAACAAAAGGAGGGAGCATGTACTTAAATTTAATTACTGAGTTTCAATCCCTCACAGGTGCGATTCAAACTGTTTCACTTTAACCACAAACTTAACTCAATTTTAAGTTTCAATCCCTCACAGGTGCGATTCAAACCATATCACGCACCACTACATATTCACCACTACCAGTGGTTTCAATCCCTCACAGGTGCGATTCAAACTTAATAGCATTAAGCATAGCTTTCCGTCAAGGATTTGTTTCAATCCCTCACAGGTGCGATTCAAACCTTTTATTTTTTTTGCCTTTTTATTTGCTTTTATTTTGTTTCAATCCCTCACAGGTGCGATTCAAACATGTAATATAAAAATGCAAAATGCAAACGCAATAGTGGTTTCAATCCCTCACAGGTGCGATTCAAACACTTTTTCTTTGTTTTTCTCATCATAAACAATATCATGTTTCAATCCCTCACAGGTGCGATTCAAACACATATCGTTATTTCCTCCCTTTTTTGTTTTATTTTACGTTTCAATCCCTCACAGGTGCGATTCAAACTTCCAGGTGATGTAATACAAAAACTGAATGAATTAAGTTTCAATCCCTCACAGGTGCGATTCAAACGTTTTACAAGTTCTCTTTGCCTTATCGAAAAAACTTCGTTTCAATCCCTCACAGGTGCGATTCAAACTTATCTCAGACCCCAAAATTAAAGCAATTTATAACGTGTTTCAATCCCTCACAGGTGCGATTCAAACATGTTTTGAAAAACGGAATATATATTGTGATACTTAGTTTCAATCCCTCACAGGTGCGATTCAAACCAATTGTGCGTTTATGCAATTGTGCAGCCAAAATCAGTTTCAATCCCTCACAGGTGCGATTCAAAC
>JANXBN010000021.1 GCA_025060635.1 Candidatus Kryptonium sp.
CGATTCAAACGAATAAACTTTTTAATGAGTATGGGGAAACGATTGAGGTTTCAATCCCTCACAGGTGCGATTCAAACTAACTACCAACAAAAATCGGCTTATCATCACCCCTGTTTCAATCCCTCACAGGTGCGATTCAAACCAAATTTAGCATCAAGTCGCTTTTTGAACTTAAACAGTTTCAATCCCTCACAGGTGCGATTCAAACGCAAAAGTTAATTGAAAGAATTTTAGAAAAATTAAAGTTTCAATCCCTCACAGGTGCGATTCAAACATTGCTGAAGTCTCCATAGTAAATCTCAGTTTCATCTGTTTCAATCCCTCACAGGTGCGATTCAAACCTCCGCGAGATGATTGTAAACTCTTTTACGCTCATCATGTTTCAATCCCTCACAGGTGCGATTCAAACATATAAAGATCTTTCGCAAAGACATAAAGAGATTTTGTTTCAATCCCTCACAGGTGCGATTCAAACGAGAAAGACGAAAAAAACTTTGTTTTAAATTACTTAGTTTCAATCCCTCACAGGTGCGATTCAAACTGTAATGGGACTGGGCATAAAGAGTATGGTAAATGCGTTTCAATCCCTCACAGGTGCGATTCAAACATCATATGGAATCGGTATCGCTAAAACATCTTCAACGTGTTTCAATCCCTCACAGGTGCGATTCAAACAATATAATTTCTTTTATTTTTTTATTTAAATTGCCCCTGTTTCAATCCCTCACAGGTGCGATTCAAACAAGTTGAGGTGCCAGATGTTTTACTAATATCTTATCCCCAGTTTCAATCCCTCACAGGTGCGATTCAAACACCACAAAATTACTTTTACTGCGAATTGGAAACCAATGTTTCAATCCCTCACAGGTGCGATTCAAACAAAAAGGAGGAGCAATGTATTTAAACATCGTTGATGGGTTTCAATCCCTCACAGGTGCGATTCAAACAGGAGCCATTCCAGGTGACGTAACAATAAAACTAAAGTTTCAATCCCTCACAGGTGCGATTCAAACTGAGTAAAAAAATAGAAAAAATAGAATTAGTGAAATTGTTTCAATCCCTCACAGGTGCGATTCAAACAAGGAAAATTAGCGATGTATTTAAATATCATATTTGAGTTTCAATCCCTCACAGGTGCGATTCAAACACGAGTTGACTGGATTGATACGATTGATGCTACTGGTGTTTCAATCCCTCACAGGTGCGATTCAAACAAGGAGAAACTCCAATGAAGTTGTATTTTAATGATATGTTTCAATCCCTCACAGGTGCGATTCAAACCATCAAACCGTTTGAAAAAAATTTGAGATTTGTTTAGTTTCAATCCCTCACAGGTGCGATTCAAACTACTTTTAACGTAAATTGGCGAGTGGTTGAACTAAAGTTTCAATCCCTCACAGGTGCGATTCAAACAATATTAGCAATTTACAACCCCAAAAAAAGAGACTTGTTTCAATCCCTCACAGGTGCGATTCAAACCAGCATTATACGGCAAATGCTTCCAAAATACAACTTGTTTCAATCCCTCACAGGTGCGATTCAAACTCAGTGTCCAACTTACAGTGAAACTAATCCGAGGATAGTTTCAATCCCTCACAGGTGCGATTCAAACTAGGAAAGTTTTATGTTTTGAGAAACGGGATTTATTGTTTCAATCCCTCACAGGTGCGATTCAAACTAACATAACCCTTTTCACTCAAAAACTTCAATTTTTCGTTTCAATCCCTCACAGGTGCGATTCAAACACAACAATAGTTATGAAGTCAAGAAAATGTTGGTTCGTTTCAATCCCTCACAGGTGCGATTCAAACTGGTACAGAATGGAAAATTTGTATACTTGGAATGGCAGTTTCAATCCCTCACAGGTGCGATTCAAACTGAAAACAAAAACAAAAAATTAATGGAGGAACCAAAGTTTCAATCCCTCACAGGTGCGATTCAAACTGGAATGGCAGGGTGCCATTCCGAGTGATATTATCTTGTTTCAATCCCTCACAGGTGCGATTCAAACACTTCCTTCCAATTAACAGTAAAAACAATGGTTCTAAAGTTTCAATCCCTCACAGGTGCGATTCAAACAATTTGTCATCTTAGAGTGGGTAGGAAATCTACCCACGTTTCAATCCCTCACAGGTGCGATTCAAACTTTAATGGCCTGCTCAAATTCTTTATGCCTTTCCTTGTTTCAATCCCTCACAGGTGCGATTCAAACTTCTGATGAAAAAATTTTGATGGTTTACAACCCAAGTTTCAATCCCTCACAGGTGCGATTCAAACAATCGCCTGCCTGCTTTTATTTTTTTGCCTTTTATTGTTTCAATCCCTCACAGGTGCGATTCAAACAAGATTTGGTTGATAAAAATGTAAAGTGGGAACACATGTTTCAATCCCTCACAGGTGCGATTCAAACTTTTTAAGCAGTGCCACATATATACCGTTGCGTAGTAGTTTCAATCCCTCACAGGTGCGATTCAAACAATTTTGCATCAAATACTTCAATTTTGTCGTGATTTACGTTTCAATCCCTCACAGGTGCGATTCAAACTCTGAGAGGGCACTAAAATTTGTGTATGAAATTGCGTTTCAATCCCTCACAGGTGCGATTCAAACACTTGACGGTAAGTTGTGTCTCATGTTGCTTAAACACGTTTCAATCCCTCACAGGTGCGATTCAAACTTATTTTTATTGTATAGTTGTAAAAGATGATAAAGTGTTTCAATCCCTCACAGGTGCGATTCAAACTTATAACATTAAAAGAAAACAATTTGAAACTGCAATAGTTTCAATCCCTCACAGGTGCGATTCAAACATATCAAGTTTTTGGTATTATGATTTGCATTTACATGTTTCAATCCCTCACAGGTGCGATTCAAACTTCCAGGGGACTTATTGTCAAAGATAAACGAATTAGTTTCAATCCCTCACAGGTGCGATTCAAACTAGGTTAGGTGTTCAATATCCACCAGACCATCCTTAGTTTCAATCCCTCACAGGTGCGATTCAAACCCTTCCTTTTTTTGTTTTTGTTTTCACTTCAACTTCGTTTCAATCCCTCACAGGTGCGATTCAAACTAAACAAAAAATCACAATGTTTAGCATACTTGGCATGTTTCAATCCCTCACAGGTGCGATTCAAACATTTTCCGTCCAGCACTTCAATTTTGTCGTGATTTACGTTTCAATCCCTCACAGGTGCGATTCAAACAAGAGCTGACTTTTGGAATTACAAAATGTATATGTTGTTTCAATCCCTCACAGGTGCGATTCAAACAACAATGGATTTGAATCTTTCGTTTGAAGATTTGAGTTTCAATCCCTCACAGGTGCGATTCAAACGCTTTTTAATTTCAAAATCATTAGCTCCTCTAATAATGTTTCAATCCCTCACAGGTGCGATTCAAACATTAGAAGATAACTACTATTTTTATGCACTTGCCATAGTTTCAATCCCTCACAGGTGCGATTCAAACTGTTTTCACTTAAACAACAGACTTAACAAAAACTTACGTTTCAATCCCTCACAGGTGCGATTCAAACAGCGAAAAAAGAGAAGAATCCACAGTCAAAATTTCGTTTCAATCCCTCACAGGTGCGATTCAAACCGTTGTAAAAAG
>JANXBN010000022.1 GCA_025060635.1 Candidatus Kryptonium sp.
GCGATTCAAACGAGAATGAAGGGGAGGTATGATAGGTGCGGTTTATTGTTTCAATCCCTCACAGGTGCGATTCAAACGAAAATGAGCATTGAAAACGAAATCAGAAAAATAATGTTTCAATCCCTCACAGGTGCGATTCAAACTTTAACGGAATTTATCTGTTGGAACATCCCTTCCCAAGTTTCAATCCCTCACAGGTGCGATTCAAACAAATGTTAATTTGAAGGATTATTATGTTCTTGCATGTTTCAATCCCTCACAGGTGCGATTCAAACTTATTGATAACGAAAAAATAATAGCGATTTACAATCGTTTCAATCCCTCACAGGTGCGATTCAAACATGTAGATGTTACGATTGATGGATACGCTGATTTAGGTTTCAATCCCTCACAGGTGCGATTCAAACAAAAAGATGGTGGTTCAGGGCGGTAAACACGTAATTAGTTTCAATCCCTCACAGGTGCGATTCAAACTTGAGGGTGTATGAATTGAGAAAAAATGTGTCATATATGTTTCAATCCCTCACAGGTGCGATTCAAACAATATTTGCAGTTTATGACCCTAAAAGAAAAATATTGTTTCAATCCCTCACAGGTGCGATTCAAACTTAATGACACTGCGGAAGTTTTTTCAATGAAGCAGGGGTTTCAATCCCTCACAGGTGCGATTCAAACAAATCAAAAACAAAAAGGTAAATTAACATGTATCTCAGTTTCAATCCCTCACAGGTGCGATTCAAACTGCTTCATCATTTTTTGTCACATCGCTTGCCTAATGTTTCAATCCCTCACAGGTGCGATTCAAACTTTCTTTATTTTTTTTTCTCGTTTTGCAAACAATAAGTTTCAATCCCTCACAGGTGCGATTCAAACGCAAGAGAGGCAATGGCTATTTTTATTGTATAGCCATGTTTCAATCCCTCACAGGTGCGATTCAAACATACATAAAATTTTTAAAGTTAAAGGAGGACAGAGAGTTTCAATCCCTCACAGGTGCGATTCAAACCTTTTTTGTCCCATTTTGCCCAATCGCCTGCCTAAGTTTCAATCCCTCACAGGTGCGATTCAAACCAAGTTTGCTGGCAAGTATTTTCCGCATATAACGCTGTTTCAATCCCTCACAGGTGCGATTCAAACTTTTACGAGTTCTTTTTGCTTTATTGAGTAAATTTCGTTTCAATCCCTCACAGGTGCGATTCAAACTGGAATGGCAAGGTGCCATTCCGGGAGATGTTCTGTGTTTCAATCCCTCACAGGTGCGATTCAAACACACATAAATTGGCAAACGATTGAGTTAAAAGGTTACAGTTTCAATCCCTCACAGGTGCGATTCAAACGGGAACTCCAATTAAAGATGGGTATTTTTATGCCATGTTTCAATCCCTCACAGGTGCGATTCAAACACCCGAAACAAATGGAGGAAATTGAAAACGCAATAAGTTTCAATCCCTCACAGGTGCGATTCAAACCAGAGAAGAAATAACCAATTTGAAGGAAAAGGATTTGTTTCAATCCCTCACAGGTGCGATTCAAACGAAAATGCAGTGAGGAAATTGCGACAAAAGTATGCAAGTTTCAATCCCTCACAGGTGCGATTCAAACACAATATAAAACAAGTGGAGGAAATTGAAAACGCATGTTTCAATCCCTCACAGGTGCGATTCAAACTATTGATACAATACAAATCCATCTCGCTCGCGGTCAGTTTCAATCCCTCACAGGTGCGATTCAAACTTATTTTTTTGTCCATTTTAACTTTTATTTTTTTCTGTTTCAATCCCTCACAGGTGCGATTCAAACTAAATTGGCAAATGATTGAGCTAAGGGGTTATGAACGTTTCAATCCCTCACAGGTGCGATTCAAACTTTAACTTCAAGCTCACATCACTCGGAATGGCACCGTTTCAATCCCTCACAGGTGCGATTCAAACTAAATTGGAAAACAATTGAGGTAGAGGGAACCAAGCGTTTCAATCCCTCACAGGTGCGATTCAAACTTGATGCGGAAAAAATATTAGTAGTTTACAACCCAGTTTCAATCCCTCACAGGTGCGATTCAAACTCAATTTGTGCCACACGAAAATTTGAAATATGCAATGTTTCAATCCCTCACAGGTGCGATTCAAACTCTTTGGATACTTCACTTATTGAATTGCTTATGTTTAAGTTTCAATCCCTCACAGGTGCGATTCAAACTTGAAGGTAGGGAAACTGAAGAGCAGGATGAGAAAGTGTTTCAATCCCTCACAGGTGCGATTCAAACTTGTTAGACGTTGTGGCTTGTTGGCTTTACATTATGTTTCAATCCCTCACAGGTGCGATTCAAACTGAAATTGAGCTAATGGAGTATTTGCAGAGGAAGTAGTTTCAATCCCTCACAGGTGCGATTCAAACATGTGGTGGGGATGATAGATGTGGAGTGCAAATTGGTTTCAATCCCTCACAGGTGCGATTCAAACTGGTTACTATGAAGGTGGTTCTACTTGTATGGGTTCGTTTCAATCCCTCACAGGTGCGATTCAAACCTGAACGAATGGGGTAATGTTGTTGATTATTTAGCATGTTTCAATCCCTCACAGGTGCGATTCAAACATGATTTGAGAAAAATAAGAGAAACGCTTGACGTAATGTTTCAATCCCTCACAGGTGCGATTCAAACGGGTTATGATGAATGCGAAATGACAATTATATTTGCGTTTCAATCCCTCACAGGTGCGATTCAAACATAGTGAAATATGAATATCTCAATATCCTAACCATGTTTCAATCCCTCACAGGTGCGATTCAAACATGAACAAAGCATAAGAAATATGATTCCCACGGCAATGTTTCAATCCCTCACAGGTGCGATTCAAACCCTTCAAGTTTTATTTCTTTTTTTCTTATTCTCAAGCGTTTCAATCCCTCACAGGTGCGATTCAAACTAAAGGAGTTTTGGAGTGAGTTGGAAAACGGTCGCAGTTTCAATCCCTCACAGGTGCGATTCAAACATGTTTTACGGAACGGTATTTATTGTGTGTTATTTAAGTTTCAATCCCTCACAGGTGCGATTCAAACGAATAGCTGGGGAGGGAGCTTCTGGCTAAAAAATAGTTTCAATCCCTCACAGGTGCGATTCAAACTTGCACTCATCAAAACGATATACAATTCAATAAAAAAGTTTCAATCCCTCACAGGTGCGATTCAAACGATTCAAAATAATCTTTCAATATGCTTTTTTTATTAGTTTCAATCCCTCACAGGTGCGATTCAAACTCGCTTTGGATTGTAAAGTGATATTATCTTTTCGTTGTTTCAATCCCTCACAGGTGCGATTCAAACTTAAAGGAGGACAGAGAAGAAATTGTGAGTAATCTAGTTTCAATCCCTCACAGGTGCGATTCAAACTGAGGGGATTGCTGAATTGTGATTTTTACTGGAATGGGTTTCAATCCCTCACAGGTGCGATTCAAACAAAAATTAGTTATCCAAAACGGCAAACATGTTTTTTGTTTCAATCCCTCACAGGTGCGATTCAAACCCAGGGTAAA